>CAXGCE010000048.1:0-9022 GCA_964007795.1 uncultured Alphaproteobacteria bacterium
TCCTGTCGGTATCGATCAATCAGATCATGCAGCAATACATCCCTGGTCCTGAATTGTTGCAATTCACCTTGATCGAACTGGGCTTCCATCTTACGGGCCCATCGTTCGGCATCTTGTTTGAGAACAAAGGTTCGTGACCGGGAGCCCAAACCAGCTCTCCGGACCTGTACCTGATATCGGCCATTACGACTTCGAATGCTTGCCATTGGACACACCTCATTGTGACTGTGGTGTGACAGGGCGAAACTTTTGGGATGTGTCTAAAACACAACCTAAAAAAAACAGACTGATTTCAAAGGGGTGCTGGCGCGCCCGGGAAGATTCGAACTCCCAACCTCCTGATCCGTAGTCAGACGCTCTATCCAGTTGAGCTACGGGCGCGCATCTGGAACGCCGAATTCATGGCGTTGGCGGAGCCGCCTACCTAACTAAAAGGCCTAGCCAACGCAAGAGTCATGGGCCGGAAATTCAAATTATTTTCTGCACCCGCTCTTGCCCGAGTAGACTTGTCCATGGAATTGTCATTGGTTAAGTTGTCTGGGATAGAAAAAATGTATAAGTTTGATGTGGGGCGGTCCGGGAATCTAAAGGAAAATCTGCAGTCGATAAGCAGGCAGGCTAAAATTTTTTGCATAATTCATGTGAATTTGCCTGTATCCTAACGGAAAAATCGACTATGACTAAATTGACTGGCTGTAGGTTTGCGAGTGCGACCAGGGTATCAAGGACCTCGGATTAAGTGACTATCCTGGTTCGCCTGTCAGGGAGAGTGAATTTGCGTAAGTCGACGGGGGCTGTCCTTGGGGCGGCGATCTTGCTTTCGGGCTGCTCTTTTGCGCCCGACTCGTTGTGGCCGTCATTAACAGGCGACGAGCCATCGGGGAAATCACCGGAAAGAATCTCCATTTCACCTTCCCGGGCTGAATTGAACAAACAACCGACATTCAGCGCGCCGCCACGCCTGGGCGATTCAGCACGGGTCACGACACCGCTGCCAGCAGGCTCGGTCATCGCGACGGGTCAGCCTACGGGTACGTTGGTCGGCCAAAAGGTGGGGCAATTGCGGGTCGAATTGCAGCGGCTGAAAGGCCAGCTTGGCACCCAGAACAATCAGCTGCAGCAAATCCGTCTAACCACCACCAACAATGCTCAGCGCTACCACGGCACTGTCGCGGCCGTTACTGCGCGGTTGCAGTTGGGCACCACGCCAGGCAATCCGATTCTGGTCAACCAATGGAACGCCGCCCAGGTGGAGCTGGACCGAATTAGTGGCGACATTGCCACCATGAACACTCTAGCCAATCAGATCGCCTCAAACTCGTCTCTGGCGGCCTATGTGCTTGAATCCGCTCGCGCCGCCTATGGTTTGGCGGGTGCTTTAGATGAAGATCACCGGCAATTGGCCCTACTGGAGGACGAAACCAACCGGGCCGTGGTCCTGATCGACCGATTACTGGCGGAGATCAACGAGGATGTGGCGCGGCAGACATCGTATGTGGCCGGGGAACGAAGCAATTTGACCACTCTAGCTTCGGCGATCAAGAACGGCGAGTTGCATGGCAGCAGTCTGATGACTCGCGCATTTGCCGCCGGTGGGCAAGTGCCCACTTATTCGGTCTCGTCCACGCCTCGTAGCGGTTTTGTGGCTGGCGGCCGTCAGCCCCTGGTAGTCATCCGTTTCGACCGGCCTAATGTACCGTATCAGCAGGCCCTTTACACGGCTGTGTCGAAAACACTGCAGGTGCGCCCAGAAGCGAGTTTTGACTTGGTGGCAGTGACGCCGAATCGTGGTAGTGCGTCGGAACATGCCATGGCTCAGTCCACTGTTAAGAAGCATACCAATCGGGTATTGAAATCGCTTCTAGACATGGGACTGCCCGCAAGCCGTATCTCCCTATCGGCCACTTCATCGAACACCTCAGCAAGCAACGAAGTGCATATCTACATACGTTAGGGATGTTTTATATTTGAAGAAAGGCGGCGCCAAAGGCGCCGCCTATTTTTTAGCTTGGGGCGCAGGCGCGTATGACGGCCTCGAAGGTAGCTTTGGCGTTAGGCCCCCGGGCAAAGGGGCTTATGATGGGCAGGTCGATGCCCGATGCGCGATAGGCCTCAATCCGCTCGCGGCATTCACTTGGAGTGCCGGCGATGGAGGAGGCCTCGATCATGGCATCGGTGACATGCCGCAGGGCCTGTTCCCGTTCTCCCTTGGCGAAGGCATCTGCCACGGCGGAGGTTTCTTCTACGAAACCGTAATCGGCGATCATCTGCCGGTAGCGTGGAAAGAAACCTACATAGAACATCAACCCTGGCCGCATCGCATTTAATGCCTCGGCCCGGGTCTCGGCAACCGCCACAGGTAGTAGTGAGGTCACCTCGATCTTGCTGGGATCGCGATCCGCAAGGGCGGCGCCGGTAGCTAGTTGCGTTTTTGCCTGAGTGCCAGTTTGCAAGGTGCTGCGAGTAAGGATAATGCCATCGGCGATTTCGCCGCAAACTGCCATCATCTTGGGGCGAACAGCCGCAGCATAAATTGGCAGGGCTGTGCGACGGGGCTGGAACCATAAATCGAAGTTCTCAATCTTCACGGTTTCTCCGTCGAATTGGGTTGCGCCAGTGGCTAGCAACTGGCGGATGATAGTAACGCTTTCCCGCAGGCGGGTAATCGGTTTAGCATATTCAAGCCCATGTTCTGGAACCACTTGAACCCGGTGCGATGAACCAACACCGAGGATGAAACGCCCGTGGGATAGATCATCTACGGTCGCGGCAGCCATGGCGATGGTAGGAATTGAGCGGACGAAGACGCTGGAGATTGCCGTGCCTAACCGGATCCTGGAGGTCTGCAAAGCGCACCCCGAAAGGACCGAAAACTGATCGCCACCATGACCTTCGGCGATCCAAGCGGAATCGTAACCAAGAGACTCGGCCAGGACCACTAGTTCAATTATCTCGGACGGCCTTGGTCCGCCTGATACCGCGATGCCGAGTGGACTACTCATGTGCCTACTTTCATGGTGGCGACCAGGCCACGTAAGGTCGCCAGCACGCTCAATGGCGTCAACAGGCCTGTGGCCGGATTTTCGGGGGAGGGTATGCCTTCAATGAACATTTCAAAGCGGGTGGCATCCGAATCCACCTTTATGGTGTGGGTATTTCGTGTGACGTCGGGGTCGGCCCAGATTTCAATCGTCGTGTTTTCTGGCCCGTTGCCCGCGAGGCTTAAGGCGGCAGCTACGTTGACATTGGCGGGAAAGGCCTCAGCGGCGTCCCGAGCGGTACCCTCGAATACCAGCTTTGCCGAAGACAGGTTGTTGATGTTGATATCATTTTCCAACAGATGTGGTGCTCCGGACAGACCCTTAGGTGGTTTGCGGGTGATCATGTGGACTGAATGTATTGTACCTTCGGCGGCGGCACGGACAGCATCCAGCCCCAGCAGGGCTCCGGTTGGCACAATGATCCGGGCACCCGTTTGGGCAGCCAAGGGCACAAGGTCCGGCTGCCGTAGGAGGGCGCCGCAACTCAAGGGTATGAAGATCCTGCCGGCTTCGATGGCCGCCAGAGCGATCTCGCGAAATACCCCCGCTGGGGCGCATTCCACGACAACGTCAGCGAGGGCGGCTAGTTTTTGTAATTCGACCACTGGCGGCGGCGCCCTCATGCCGTCCATGCGGGACCTGGCACCAGCGTGGTCCCGCGCCGAAATGGCCACTAGCCGCAAGTCTGACATGCCATCATCTAGGGCCCGCGCGACCTTGGCCCCGATGGCGCCGAACCCGCCGATGGCAACTGTCAGCTCCGCCATGAATCAACCAGCGTCCGGGTTATAGACCCTGATGGGATGATAAGTTTTGTAGACATCTTTTTGATCGGACCACATCACCCCTGTCGCCGCGCCGCCGTCTACCACGATAGCCTGGCCGGTAACAAAACTGGCACGGTCGGAAGCCAGAAACAACGCCATTTGCGCAATGTCGTCGGGCATGCCGGTCCGGGGGATGGGTTGGCGAACCGCATAGGTGTGAAGCACCTCTTCAATTAATTCATCCGGGCGGCCGACGGTATTGGCGGACAGCGGTGTAGCGATGTAACCTGGACATAGAGCATTGACCCGGATGAAGTGCTCCCCCAGTTCCATCGCAGTGACCTTGGATAGCTGCACCACCGCCGCCTTGGCTGTGGAATAGATTATGGGACCGCGTCCGGCGGTCACACCGGCGATGCTGGCGGTATTGATGATGCTGCCTGATTTTTGCTTTTTCATCACCGGCACCGCGTGCTTTATGCCCAGGAACACGCCGCGCACCAGGACATCCATGGTCATGTCGAAATCGTCCACTGGTATATCCTCGATGGGCCCCAGAACGCCTCCAAAACCGGCGTTATTGAACATGCAATCTAACCGGCCCCAGGTCTCCACCGCCAGGTCAACCGCTGCTTCCACCTGCCCTCCCCGGCGCACTTCGACCTTTGTGAACAAGACATCCGGGCCCAGCTCTTCCGCCAAGGCCGCGCCTCGTTCCTTTTGCATATCGGCTATTAATACCTTGGCGCCTTCCGCCACGAACAGCCTAGTCGCTGCCTCGCCGATACCGCTGGCGCCGCCAGTGATAATCGCGACCTTTCCCGCTAGCTCGGCCATGTTCCCCTCGACCGTAATGATTTTGTCGAATTAGAGCATGTCCCATGCCGTCTGCCCAGACATCCCTGGGGTGCGCGCGGCGAAAATCGCTGTTATACAACGTCAGCTGAACTAAGGAGGCATCGCATGACTGCGAATGAGATCGCTCGGGTGCAAAGCTATTTGCGCCGCGCATTGTCCAATGAACGCATCGCCATAAGTCCGCCAGATCCCCCCGGCGCCCCGGTCGAAATGACTATTGCGGGGGAACAGTTCGGCGTGTTGTATCGTGACGATGACGAAGGTGAGGTTTCCTTCTCTCTAGTTATCTCAATCCTTGAAGAAGACTTGCCGCCTGTGGCTTAGGCAATTCATATGGAAGATCATTCCCACTTATCGGATACAGAACTGCGTGTTCGAGCTTTGGAATCTCTGTTGACGGACAAGGGCTTGGTAGACCCGGCGGTTATGGACGCCATCGTTGACACCTACGAGAACAAGGTTGGGCCTCGCAATGGAGCCCGTGTGGTCGCGCGGGCTTGGATGGATAATGAATTCAAAAAATGGCTGCTGCAGGATGGCACGGGAGCAATCAATTCTCTTGGTTATGCCTCGACCCAGGGAGCGGATATAGTGGTGTTGGAGAATACGGACAAGGTCCATAACATGGTCGTTTGTACCTTATGTTCTTGCTATCCCTGGGCAGTATTAGGGTTGCCGCCGGCCTGGTACAAGTCCTTCGCTTATCGGTCGAGGGCGGTTAAGGATCCGCGTAGTGTGCTAGCTGAATTTGGACAGATTGTACCTGAGGACGTAGAGGTCCGCGTTTGGGATAGTACGGCGGAAGTGCGCTATCTAGTGCTGCCGCAGCGTTATCCCGGTACAGATGGTATGGGCGAAAATGAGCTTGCGGATCTAGTGACCCGAAATTCCATGATTGGCACGGAAATACTGGACAGGAATTGATCAGTGGACGGCATTCATGACATGGGCGGCATGGACGGCTTCGGCCCAATCCCCATTAAAAACAAAGAACCGGTATTTCATGCCACCTGGGAGGCGCGCGTGTGGGCCATGAACACGGCATTAGGGGCTTGGGGGGAGTGGAATATCGATGCCGGCCGTTACACCCTCGAACAACTTGATCCGGCCCTCTATCTCAGCTCCAGTTACTACCAGCGTTGGCTGTACCGGACGGAAAATTTACTTGTCGATCATGGCTTGGTTAGCCGGGAGGAGATTGAAACGCTGCCGGCGAACCGCAAGACGAAAAATTCGCGAGAACCGTTGAGCCTCGACGAAGTTCTTACCCGTCAGCGCAATACGCGCTCGGCGAGGTTGAATGACGACGTTGCGCCTCGGTATCACGTGGGCGATCAGGTGCGGGCACGTAATATTCATCCCAAAGGACACACCCGAATTCCCCGGTACGTGCGCGGCAGGCTCGGCGTTATCGACCGAGACCATGGTGTATTCATTTTCCCAGACACAAACGCGGTCTTTGCCGGTAAGAGCCCGCAGCACCTGTATAGCGTTTGCTTCACAGCCCGCGAAATTTGGGGCACCAAGGCGGTCGTTACGGACAAGGTCTATGTGGATATGTGGGACGACTATCTAGAGCCGGGTTAGTATGAACAAACCACAAAATGTGCCGACGGAATCCCAGCTACCCTCCCTGCCACGGGACGAGGACGGTCCCGTCTTCAATGAGCCATGGGAGGCGGAAGCCTTCGCAATGACCTTGAACCTGTATGCCCAGGGCTATTTCACTTGGCTGGAATGGGCCGAACGCTTGGGTGCGGAAATCTCCGCAGCTCCTGACGCGGGCGATGCCGATCGGGGTGACACTTATTATCTACACTGGCTGAAGGCTTTGGAGGGATTGGTAGCCGAAAAGGGGTTGCTTACCACCGATGATTTGGCGAATCGCAGGGATGCTTGGGACAAGGCTGCCCGTGCCACGCCCCACGGCCAACCCATTGTGTTACCACCGGACGCTTGAATAGGCATTTCTGGGGACTATTAAATGACCATCGTACTCCGAAACGCAGAGGCATCGGACGAGGCGCGCTGCGTCGAACTGCTATCTGAATTGCAATCGGATACGGCTTCAAGTCGATCGCGGCCATTGGGAGACTCTTTTCAGCAACTTGTCACAAAGGAGCGTGGCGAAATAACCCTGGCGGTTGAAGGTGAAAATATCCTTGGCATGGCAACGGTCAGTTATAACTTAGCGATGCGCTATGGTGGAGAATACTGCCAATTGGAAGAACTTGTCGTCACATCCGAGGCTCGTGGCAAAAATATAGGCGGGTTGTTAGTGCAGCGGATCATCGATAATTCGCGTGACAGAGGATGTGCAGAGATAGGCCTATATTTACTCAAAAGCACAGAACACAATCGACCTTTCTATGCCAAATTCGGGTTCAAGGATTTTGGCACCGAAATGCGCCAAAATCTCCGCCAATCATAGGTCCCAAGGATTTACTTGGAACTGTTCATGAAGATATAGGGTGCCATGGACTGTTGCGCGCTCCCCCGGCGCTCATGCCATTTCGCCGGTCCACCATAGTACGCTAAACTACCGGGCTCAGCGGTGCCCTCGCCATTGTAATATGACAGACAGTCCCGCAATGGACTAGTCAGGATGTCGGCCTGGCGGCAATGTTCGGCATATTCGATTTCCAAGTCCTTGCGAACATCTACAACCATAGCGCCCTTGGTCCGCATGGTCTCCATCATCCAAACGATGTAATCCGAATGGGCTTCCAGGCCGCGGATGAAATTGAATTGACCACCGCCGCCCTGGGGACCGGACATGATGAATAGATTGGGAAATCCTTCACTGTGTATACCTAGAAAGGTGCGGGTGCCTTCTTCCTGCCATTTATCTTTCAGGCTTCGGCCGCCCACTCCCTCGATCATGTTGAACGAGGCCGTCCCCATCCATTGAAAACCGGTGGCATAGATCAAGACGTCAAGGGGATATTCCTGGCCCTCATGAACGATGCCACGCTCATTAATTTTCTGTACGCCACGGGGCGCGGTATCGACAAGCGTGACGTGCGGCAGATTAAATGTTGGTAGGAACTCGTCATGGAACGCCGGTCGCTTGCAGCCATATGGATAATAAGGTTTGAGCGCGCCGCCAACGGCAGAATTCTGTACAACTGCATCAACCCTGGCGCGGATCTGCTCCATGATCCGAAAATTGGTGTTCAACTGCTTCTTGATCAACTCTTCCGGTGCCAATTGTGTCTTATGCTTTTTCCGTGTCTTGAATATGTCGACCTTTCCCGACAGATAGTCGTCATTGCCTTGTAAGGCGGTCCGGCCCGAGGATATCTTAGCCAATCGTTCTCGTCGGGCTAAGGACCAACCCGGTTCCTGCTTCCAAGTTTCAATTTCTTCTTGGGTCGTTTCCCTCTGATCGCGCACGTCGATCGACGAAGGGGTGCGTTGGAAGACATACAATTCTTTCACCACCTTTGCGATTTCGGGAATGACTTGCACGGCAGTCGCGCCTGTCCCCAAAATACCTACGCGTTTGTCCTCAAGGTCGATGGTGTAGTCCCAACGCGAAGTATGGAAGGAGTCACCCTTGAAGGTTTCCATGCCAGCGATGCGGGCTAGGCGCGGGTTAGTTAAGATGCCGTTGGCCAGCACCACGTAACGCGCGCGCATGGCATCTCCCCGATCTGTTATCACGGTCCAGCGTTTAGCGTCTTCATCCCAGACTGTTTTTTCCACGGTGGTATGAAACAAGCAGCGGTCATAAAAGCCGAATTTCTCCGCTATGCTTTGGCAATATTCTAGTATTTCAAAGCCCGAGGCGAACTTCATAGTGGGGAAATAGCCCATCTCTTCCAAAAGGGGCAAATAGCTGTAGGCCTCCACATCACAGGCGATACCGGGATAACGGTTCCAATACCAGGTGCCGCCCACATCGCCGCCCTTTTCACAGAACCGGACATCGGTGAATCCTGATTTTTGCAGTTTGTACCACAGCATTAGGCCGCCAAACCCGGCACCTACTACAAGAATTTCGCAATTGTCTGACAAGGTATCCCGCTCCACTGGGTCGGTGGAATAGACATCTTCCAGGTACCGGGTAAATTCCCCTTCCATGGCCATGTAATCAGCTGCACCCCTGCGCGCTTCCTTGAACGCGCGATATTTTGCTTGCTCCTTGGCATCAAAGACAGCACCGGATGGCTGCGGCGGCAAAGTTTTTAGTGCGTCGTCCTTGATAGTTGAATAGCCCTTACCAGCGATCTTGTCAGTTGCCTTGGATGCGCGCGTGCTAAATGATTTTGACCCGGTCTTGGGGTCAATACGGATCGACGATTTCATTAATTTTTGCTTTCCGCATTGATGACGATTTCCTTGATAAGAGTT
>CAXGCE010000049.1:0-9014 GCA_964007795.1 uncultured Alphaproteobacteria bacterium
CGACGCCCAGGACAATGACCTGAGTGGTACCCGCCAGACCCAACCCGACCGAAAGGCCTAGGGATATGTGTAAGTCAAGTGCATTGGCGCTGATACTCATCAGCCAGAGGCCCAGCGCATACAAAAAGGCTTCGCTTACAATGACTTTGACCGATCCATAACGGTCAGCAATCAGACCAGCGACGGGTTGCACAAAACCAAATAACAAGGCCTGAATGGCGATAACCAGACCAAAGGTCTGTCGACTGATGTCCAGGTCAGCAACAACGGGCCGCGAAAATATTCCAAACGTCTGACGCTAACCGTTTGCCACTAGCACGATCATTAAGCTGCTAAGCAGCATGATACAGATTTTACAGGACATAGATGGTTGGCTTAGGCCGGTATTGCGTCGATTAGGATACCGGCCAGAATTGCAGGTTCGTCGGTATAATTGACCCACGCATGATTGGTGCCCCGCTGAATCATTACATCCAAGGGTTCCATATTCACCTCACCATGATCCAGGATCATAGTGACTTTCCCAGAAAGAAGAATGATGTAATCCACAGTATTTGTCTTGTGCATCCCGACCTGGCCTGATTTGTCGTCATGGGCGCCACTGGCTCCCATTTTCGCAAAATTCTCGGCATCGCGACGATACCGCTCCTCGTCCGACAGGTCGGAATCCCAAGCTTTGGGCCGGATTTGAAAGAACCGGAATACGCTTCCGTTGGCTGGCGGAACCAGCGTAACTTGGGTATCCGCCGCGTCCGACCGGCTGTTATTGTCGGCAGGTGCAGAAAATGTACGCCAAAGGTCTGTCAAACCGCGCCCTTCCTGGGCCGGATTTTCTAGGACGTGGGGCGAGGGGGCGTCCTCGATAATTATAGAATTGCCATGTGCATCATGGCCAGTGATGATCCTGCGAACCGGTCTTAACATACCGTATTTTCCTTAATTTGTTTCTGGCGAGGTCGAATAAATTCACGACAACCATAATTCAAAATATTCAGTTAGGAATAAATTTACACTACCAGGGAATCGTCTCGCCATCGTAGTTAAGAAAGGCGCCGTTATCGGACGGGCCGAGCTTGGCAATGATTTGGCGGATGCATCTAGCGCTATCCTTGGGCAAAATTGGAGCGGCACTGCCGCCCATATCTGTCCGCACCCAGCCAGGATGAAACGAGGTTACGATTACGCCCTGTGGCCCTAGATCATTGGCCAAAATTTTCATCACCATATTCACGGCTGCTTTGGACGAGCGGTAAACGATGGAATTCGGAGCGGACGTAGCGGCAATCGAACCCATGCGGGAGGATATTGTGATTAACTTTTTTTGCTTCGAAGCAATTATGTTGTCTGCGAAGGTTTCAGCCACGCGAGCAGGTCCCAGGACATTTGTCGATAGGCAATTTTGCCACGCCGTATAGTCGATATTGCCACGGGTAGCATTACCTTATCCCATGATGCCGGCATTGTTGATAAGAACATCAAAGGGTTGTCCGCCTAACTCATTGTTAAGATTGGTGACGGATAGAGCATCGTCCACATTCAGCGGATGAACAGTGACACGACCATTTGATTGGTCGACGATTTCGGCTAGTTCAGATGCTTGTCCCGGCGTGCCGCAGCAGGCGAAGACGCGCCAGCCATCTGCACCGTACTGGCGTACAAATTCAAGTCCGATGCCGCGCGATGCGCCTGTGACCAAAACAGCTGCATCGGGCGAATATATGCAATCACAACAGTCGGCGATAGATGCGGTTGGCGATGATAGGCAGCATGTACATGGGAAGCTGCGCGAGGGCGAAAAATATCACAACATCTGCCTGTGCCTTATCCGCTAGCACTGCGAGTACTAGCGCCATATTACAATTGCCAGCCATGTGACCGGTCGTAAATGCGGTGCGCCGGCCTGCCGGCAAGAAGATTAGGGAGCCCATTATCTGAAGCGTAACGTTCGCAAGGAATGCCGCCACGATAGTGATTAGGACAAATTTTGGCCGGGCAAAAAATGTTTCTGTCACGCCGGCCATGATTGCGATGGCGATGACTACCAAACAGACTACTACCAATCCATCAATATGCAGGGCGTGATGACGCAAGCGCACCGGAGTCAGCGCAAAACGCTTTAAAATGATGGCAACAGCGAAGCCGCCCCCGATCATCAATAACAAGCGCCCCATGAATTCGCCGAGACTGATCTGCATCTCCAGGTTCAGCAGCCAAAGGGACATGGCTGGCAGCGTAAACGGCAGCAAGATATGGTTAAGCACGACCACTGCAATTGCGAATGAAGCCTCTAGGCCCAAGATCAGAGCAAATGTGGGCGCCGTCATTATCGGGGCTGATGCGGCCATCAGCACCAGCCCGATTGCCAATCCGGTGGGCAGGTGGATGGCGTCCACGACGATGGACATAATGACAGGGGAAAGAAACAGGCCAAACCCCGTAAACAACATCAGCAAAAGGGGCCGGCGTAACTGCCCCACGACATCGTTAAAATCAAGCCGCAGTAGCGAAAGAATGAGACTGAAGAAAATCGTAGGTGCCAAGGCCGGGCGTAGAAAGTCAGCCAGGGGCGGCAAAAAAAGGCCAGTCAAAACACCAAAGGCAAGGAACTTCGTTGCGTGACCAGCTAAGAATTTTAAGCTCAAGGACAGCATGATATTTACCGTCCTAGGCTAATCATTACGACGCCGGGCACCACCAAA
The DNA here is from genome assembly GCA_964007795.1 of uncultured Alphaproteobacteria bacterium. Lineage (GTDB taxonomy): Bacteria > Pseudomonadota > Alphaproteobacteria. The sequence goes on from CAXGCE010000049.1 coordinate 2,700, forward strand.
AAGACGGCCATAAGGCTGTTGCGGGTGATATTTTCTCGCCGGATGAAAATCATGCTGATCAAAAGCGTTATAAAGGGAGAGGCCGATACAATTGGGACAACAACGATTAATTCTCCAAGCTGCAGGGCCTTGTTCAGGCAGAAAACGGATATGGCGTTTATGGTGCCGGCCAGGAAGTACCAGCCAGTTCCATATCGAACTCCTAATCGGGGCAAGGTCCGATGGCGAGCTCCGTAAACGCAAATGGCGACGATTAAGGAGACGGAAAAACTCACTAACCCGGCGAAGTAGGGGCTGGGCAGCTCCGCCATGGCGAATTTCGTCACGCCGTCCCCGCTCGCCCGTACGAACGCAGCTAGAAGTGGCAGGCCAAGGGCCCACAGTGGCCAGGCCCGCTGGGCCTGCCCCCGCCCATTTTGCGCTAAGGTGACGGATCCAGCCATGATTGCGAAAGTACCGACGATAATGGGAAGCGTCAGGCGTTCGTCAAGGAACATAACGCCAAAGGCAGCGGCAAAAAGGGGTGAGGATGCTGCCAGTGTGCTGGTTGGGGTCGGCCCCAGGTAGTGGAGCCCTAGCATGGAGGCGTTGGCCGAGACCGACGGCTTGAACAGTCCAACGGCGGCAAACAACAAGGCGGCCGGCGTGAGCCAATACCAGCTTTCCAATAACCACGGTGCTAATATCCAGTAGCAAATTGTAGTTGCTAGAATTTGCAGCAGTGACCCAGTTTCGGAATCAGTATAGCGCAAACCTTGATGCAAAACCTGAATGGATATAGCAAACAAGGTGGCTGAACTTAATGCCAGCAGGATTGGTGCCAGTGGGTGGAGGCCGGGCATGTTAGCCATCCGCTACAGTGATGCCGCGGAGCGGGCAGCCGGCTCGTCGAGGCCATCCTGTACCGTTGCAGCTGTGCACCGGACGATCCAGTGATTATAGGCATTGTTGGCTATGTCGAGGCCAATTTCAAACCTAATCAATTCCGTGGGACCGTTAGAAACAAGATGGGCAGAGGAGACGATCCGAGTGTTACTCATGAAATTGCATCGCCAAATCCCCCACCCGTTGGCGTCTGAATGACGAAGACATCCTCTGGCCCCATTTCGGTGCTATCGCAGCCGCTTAATTCCTCTCCGGTACCGTCGGTACGCTCGATCCAACAGCGCCCGGCTTCCCCGTCGCCACCACCGGCTAGGCCATGGGGTGCCACCTTGCGCCGGCTGGATAGGATAGAGGCCGTCATGGGACGAAGGAAACGGATACGCCGCAATGTGCCCGAGCCGCCGTGATACTGGCCCTTGCCCCCAGAATTGGGCCGAATAGCGAAGCCGTCCAGCAAAACCGGGAAGCGCCATTCCAAAATTTCCGGATCTGTTAGGCGGGAGTTCGTCATGTGGGCATGTACTGCGTCAGTCCCGTTGAAGCCAGGCCCGGCGGGGGTGCCACTGCATATAGTTTCATAGTACTGCAGTTCGTCGTTGCCGAAGGTGAAGTTGTTCATGGTGCCCTGACAGCCGGCCAACTGACCCAGAGCTCCAAAAAGACAGTCGACGATATTTTGTGAGGTTTCCACGTTACCTGCGACAACCGCTGCTGGAAATTTGGGATTTAACATGCAGTCGTCGGGAATTTTTAGTTCGATAGGCTTCAGACAGCCTGAATTTAGAGGGATGTCATCTTCCACCATTGACCTAAAGACATAAAGGACCGCCGCCCGGCTGACGGCGGTGGGCGCGTTAAAATTGGTTTCTAACTGGGGCGAGGTGCCGGTGAAATCGATCTTGGCGGATCGTTCCTCATGGTTGATTGAAATCTCCACCTTGATCTTGGAGCCATCGTCCATTGGGCATTCAAAACAACCGGATTTTAGCACTTCGATTACCCGTCGTACGGATTCTTCGGCATTGTCCTGGACATGGCCCATGTAGGCGTGGACCACGGCCAGACCAAAATGCTCCACCACGCGGCGCAATTCTTGCACGCCCTTTTCACAGGCAGCGATCTGAGCCTTAAGATCCGCGATATTGCTGTCCGGGTTTCGAGAGGGATACCTGCCCGAGGCCAAAATTTCCCGTATCTCTTGCTCCAAGAATCGTCCTTTATCCACCAGCTTTATATTGTCGATCAGGACACCCTCTTCTTCGACATTTTTGCTGTAAGGCGGCATGGAACCGGGGCTAATGCCGCCGATTTCTGCATGATGACCACGCGAGGCTACGTAGAACAAAACTTGGGCCTGATCGCCGGCGTTGTCGTCATCGAATACCGGCGTAATTACGGTGACATCCGGCAGGTGGGTGCCGCCGTTATAAGGAGCATTCAAGACAAAGACATCGCCGGGCCGCATGGCCTGCCTGTGGACGCGGATCACTGCCTTAATGGATTCGTCCATGCTGCCTAGATGTACAGGCATATGAGGTGCATTGGCGATCAACTCGCCGTTCTGGTCAAATACCGCACAGGAGAAGTCAAGGCGCTCCTTGATGTTTACGGAATTGGTGGTCTTTTCCAGGACCAGACCCATTTGTTCGGCAATGGACATGAACAGGTTGTTGAAGATCTCCAGCATGACCGGATCGGCTTCCGTCCCCACGGCCGTGCGTCTGGGCAGAGCCCGAATCCGGGTCAAGATGAAGTGTCCAACTTCCGTCAGCTCACCTCGCCAGCCTGGCTCAATCACTGTAGTGGCGGTATCCTCGCGCAGGATGGCCGGGCCGGTGATCGTATCGCCCGGGTGTAAGTGGTTGCGGTCGATCACTGGTGTGTTGCGATATTCACCGCCCATATAGGCCTGGACCAATGCCAAGGGCGGGATGGTATCTACCCGTCCGCAGCCCGTCAGTTCTAATGGTAGGTCCACCACTGGTTCCCCTGCGCCAATGGCTTCAATGGATATGGCCTCGACTACATGCGCCTTAGTGTGGTCGATGAAACCGAATTGCTGTTGGTGCTTCTCCTCGAAAGCCTGGACGATGCCGTCCTTGTTACCGAAATCTACCATCAGGGCTGTATCTGTGCCTTGATAGCGAATATGTACCTTGCGCAATACCGAAATTCTGTCATCTGCGATGTCCTGGCTCTTTAACTCTGCCAAACCTTTCGCCGCTAATTTGTTCAGACTGACTTCCAATTCTACTATCAGCTTATCATCCAAAATGGACTCAACTGCCTGCTCCCGCATGGCACGCACGTCTGCTAATCCCATGCCATAGGCCGAGAGAACGCCAGCCAAAGGATGCAAAAACACCTGCTTCATGCCGAGCGCGTCAGCCACCAGGCAGGCATGTTGACCGCCGGCGCCGCCAAAGGAACTCAGGACATATTCGGAAACATCATAGCCGCGCTGAATTGAAATCTTCTTGATGGCATTGGCCATATTTTCAACGGCAATTGTTAAATAACCTTCGGCGATGGCTTCGGGTGCCATCAGTTCGCCGCCAGCAGCCGTGATTTGGTCTGCCAGGTCTTTGAATTTTTCCACCACCACGGCATGGTTCAGCGGTTCGTTACCTTTGGGACCAAAGACCTTGGGGAAGAAATCGGGGTTTAGCTTGTTTAGCATGAGATTACAGTCCGTAACCGTTAAGGGCCCGCCGCGGCGATAACAGGCTGGACCAGGATTGGCGCCGGCGGAATCCGGACCCACGGTGAACCGGGCGCCGTCGAAATGCAGGATCGAGCCGCCGCCCGCGGCCACGGTGTGGATGTGCATCATGGGTGCCCGCATTCGGACACCTGCGACTTCACTTTCGAATGCTCGTTCGAAGTGGCCCGCATAGTGCGAGACATCGGTGGATGTACCGCCCATATCGAAGCCGATAATCTTCTCGAAATCCGCCATGGCCGTCGTGCGTACCGCGCCGACCACACCGCCCGCCGGTCCCGACAGGATGCAATCCTTACCTTGGAACAGACTGGCGTCAGTCAGGCCGCCGTTGGATTGCATGAACATCAACTGTGCATCGCCCAACTCCGATGCGACCCGGTCCACGTAGCGGCGCAGAATTGGTGACAAATATGCGTCGACAACCGTTGTATCGCCGCGCCCAACCATTTTCATCAGAGGACTAACCTCGTGCGAAGTCGATACCTGTGTGAAGCCGATGTCTGATGCAATCTCAGCTACGGCATTTTCATGGGTCGGGTAGCGATATCCGTGAATGAAAACGATGGCGCACGACCGAATGCCGTGATCGTAAGCTGCCTGCAGGCCAGCACGGGCCTCTTCAAGGTCGATTGGGATTCTTTCCTCGCCCTGTGCCGTGTAACGTCCCGATATCTCGATCACCCGCTCGTACAGCATCTCTGGCAATTGAACGTTCAGGTCGAATAAGCGTGGACGATTCTGATAGCCGATACGCAAGGCATCGCGGAAACCTTTATTGGTAACCAGCAGTGTGCGGTCACCCTTGCGTTCCAGAAGGGCATTGGTGCCAACGGTGGTGCCCATTTTCACGGAAGCGATGCAGTCCGTTGGGATGGGATCGGAATTTTCCACGCCTAGAAGGTCTCGAATCCCCTGGAGTGCCGCGTCGGGGTATTGCTCCGGGTTCTCTGACAGCAGTTTATGACTTAGATAACCGGCATCGGGTCGGCGGGCGACAATATCCGTAAAAGTGCCACCACGGTCGATCCAAAAATTCCATTTTTCAGGCATCTCTTCGAGCCTCAATATGTTAAATTACAAATGTTTTATTGATGAAAAATTGCTCAAGCAACCTTCCCTTGCCAATTTCCTTCCGTCGGCATAAGGCTAGCCGTGCGCGCATGAAGAAAATAATCTGAAAAATTGCAGTATGAGCATTTGGAGCAGATTAGTACGTGGTGTCGGCGATGCCTTGGGTGGCCCATTAGGGGCGCTACTAGGCGGCATTGCAAGTCAGGCTGCGGATTCTTTTCGCCAAATCACCAGTGACGATACCGACGGGACCCAGCAGATTGCCTTCACGATCGGCGTGATTGCTCTTGGTGCCAAGATGGCCAAGGCAGATGGTCAGGTTACTCGAGACGAGGTGGAGGCATTCAAACAGATATTTAAGGTCCCTCCTGAGGACATGAAGGACGTTTCACGTGTTTTCAACCAGGCCCGCAAGGATGTAGCGGGTTACGAAGCCTATGCATCGCAGATCGCCAATTTATTCGAACCAGCCACGCAAACTCTGGAGGATTTGCTGCATGGTTTGTTCCACATCGCCAAAGCAGATCAAGTAATCCACCCTGCAGAATTGGGTTATTTGAAAAAGGTAGCCGAAATATTTGGTTTTAACGAGGCAAGTTTTTCCCGTATACGAGCTTATCATCTGGGACCTGATCTGGCAGATCCCTATACGATTTTGGGTATAGAACCAAATGCCAGCGAAGAGGAAATCAAGCGGACTTGGCGGGCGTTGATCCAGGAAAATCACCCTGACCGCGCTATGGCGCGCGGTTTGCCGCAAGAATTTATTGATCTGGCAACGGAAAAACTGGCTACTATCAACGATGCCTACGACCGCATCAGTCGTCAGCGTAGTTTTGGCTAGAAGGATCTATTATGAAAATCAATATTGAATATTGCATGCAGTGAAACTACGAACCTAATGCCCTCCGTGCGAGGGACCGGATCGCCGAGAGACTAGGCGCAGACGTGACGTTGACTGCCTCTGGCGGCGGTAAATTTGAAATTACCGTAGATGGCCGGTTGGCATATTCTAAAAAGGCAATCGGCCGCTTTCCTACAGATGCGGAACTGGACGCATTGACCTAGGCGACTACCTTTCGTAATGCTTCGGCCGCTTCGGACAATTGTTCCCAGTTTATATCCAGATGGGTGACAGCCCGCATACGGTAGGGACCCATGGCGCCAATTCGCACGTCATGGTCCAGTAAATTTTTTGCCACTGTTGCTGCGTCGATACCCGTTTCCGATACGTCAAAAAACACCAAATTTGTCGGGCAATGATCAAAAATCAGCTTGATGCCCGGAATTTGAGCGATTTCCCTGCAAAATGCACGAGCATTTTCATGATCCACCGCTAGGCGATCCACATGATTTTCTAGTGCATAGATGCCCGCCGCTGCGACGATGCCGGCCTGACGCATGGCCCCTCCTATTTGCTGCTTGAACCGCCAGGCCTTTTCGATGAAGTCCGTGCTGCCCGCTAAGACACCGCCAATTGGACAACCCAACCCTTTGGATAAATCCAGCCACAGGCTATCAAAATTACGCCCATACTCCGTTGCCGAGATGCCGGATTCTACTACCGCGTTCATCAACCTCGCACCGTCCATGTGCGCCGACAAACCATTTTCCTTAGCTGCCTGTGTGACGCT
>CAXGCE010000050.1:0-9000 GCA_964007795.1 uncultured Alphaproteobacteria bacterium
TCGTTCGGCCCGGAGGTGATGTCGCCAATTTTGGGGCCATCCTGATTGGAATTTCAGCGGTATGCTTCGCGCTTTATCAGATCATGACACGGACAGTGGTCGCGCAAGATCCACCAGAAACAACAATCATCTACACTGCCCTGGTGGCAACGATCGTTTTGAGCTTGGTGCTGCCATTTGACCACAAACTTCCCACGAACTTCTTTGATTTAGTTCTGTTTACCGGTCTTGGCGTTTTTGGCGGCCTTGGTCAGTATTTCATTGTGAAGGCCCTGCAATATGGGCCTGCATCAGCAGTATCGCCGTTTTATTACGGCGATATCTTAGTCGCTGCCGTTCTTGGCTATTTTATCTTTGGGGCATTTCCGGATGGATGGACATGGACGGGCGTCGCCATCATAATTGCGTCTGGCCTTTACCTCGCTCATCGGGAAAGGCGTCTACAGCAACGCGATTAGTGCGGACGACCCTAATTTGCCTTCAAATTTGCAAAAGCCCAGTTTAAAGCTTGAAAATGTTAGTCGCCGGCGAGAGCGGTCGCTTCAGCTGGTGTAAACGTGAAACCTTCATAACCGTTTGCGGCGACCTCATCACAGGCACGTTTATAGCGATCAAAACCGCCCACATAAGGCATGAAAATTTTTGGTTTGCCAGGAATATTGGCGCCCATATACCAAGAATTAGCCAACGGATACAGAGTTGCATCAGCAACATCGTTGTTGTGCCCAACCCAACTATCTTCGGCCGCCTTATCCGCCTCGACACGAACTAAGCCGTGGCTATCCATATAGTTAAGGCAATTGACGATCCAGTCCGTATGCTGTTCGCAAGCGAGGATCATCTGCGCCTTCACCGAGGGGCTTTGCGGTCCGGTGATCAAGAACATGTTAGGGAAATCAGCCATCATCAAGCCAAGATTGGTGCGGGGGCCGTCCGCCCATTTTTCCTGCAATTTGGTTTCGTTAGTGCCACAAAGATCTATTTCCAGTAGAGCTCCGGTCATAGCATCGAAGCCAGTGGCAAAAACGATAGCGTCAAATGCATATTCCGTATCATTGGTACGCACACCATCGGATGTGATAGCCGTAATCGGCGCCTTTCTCGCATCTACCAAGGTTACATTGTCACGGTTGTAGGTTTCATAGTACTCGGTATCAAGGATCAGACGCTTGGTACCAATAGGATGGTCCTTGGGTGCTAGCAGCTCTGCCACCGCCGGATCCTCGACCGTATTGCGAATTTTGTTGCGCACGAATTCGGATGCCGTATCGTTCGCTGCCTTGTTCACGAGGAGGTCGTTATAGGCATAAAGGAAAGAGATCGAGCCACCTATTTCCCACTTTTCTTCATAGGCAATCTCGCGCTCTTCGGCGGAAGCCTCAAGTGCCGATTTTGACGGTGGCGGGTAGCCGGCAATACCAAAGGGGGTATCAAATGCGGCCTGTCGACGTTCAGCGTATTCGGCCTTATGCCGCTGCTCAATCTGACGATCCAAAACGGCATTGCGGGCAGGTAAACTGAAGTTCGCAGTACGCTGGAATACGTGAAGATGTTTTGCCTGTTTGGCAATGTGCGGTATCGATTGAACGCCTGAGGACCCGGTGCCAATGATACCGACCCTTAGGCCAGTAAAGTCTACGCCCTCATGGGGCCAAAGGCCGGTATGATACCATTTGCCGTCAAATTCTTCTAACCCTGGGAAATCGGGAACTCGAGGCGTGGAGAGGTTTCCTGTAGCCATAACGCAAATTGAAGCCGATACGGTCCCAAATTTATCCGTTTCGAGCGTCCAGCGATTGCGGAACTCGTCGAACCTACCGGAGAGGACACGCGCGTTGAACCGGATATCGCGGCGGAGGTCAAAACGATCTGCAACATGGTTTATGTAACGTAGAATTTCCGGTTGAGTTCCATACCGCTCCGGCCATTTCCATTCCTGTTGTAAATCTTCCGAAAAAGAATAGGAATACTCCATGCTTTCAACATCGCAGCGGCAGCCTGGGTAGCGGTTCCAATACCAGGTACCGCCAACGTCGCTGCCAGCTTCAAAGACACAAACTTTAAGTCCCGAGCCACGCAGGCGATGCAGAGCATAAAGGCCCCCAACCCCCGCGCCGACGATGATTACATCAAAATCTGAAGCAAATTTTCCGTTCTTTGCCATGGCCCGTGGTTGTGGCATCGCTTGTTTCTCCTGATGCGCGCATTTTCTTGCACAGGTGCGTCCGCTAATCGTCTGTCATTTACGAAAACAATTACGTGAAGGGTGCCCTGCTCAAGGGTAGATACGATAAGTCTAAACTATCTTCAATCTTACTCATTACCGAAGCAAGTTTAGCTGCAGGCGCATAAAGAATCTACGCTCACCATCGATTTGCACGCCCCTCCGTTTTTAGCACTTAGCAGCCGTTTGAGGGAGGACGGGGCAATTCCGCTCTGCGCCCAATATGGAGGTGCCAATATAAGATTAGGATAGAAGCGAATTATTCGACGACAACCTCCGCATGGAACAAGCGCGAGGTAGTCCCAAACTTGCCTTAATCAAAAGCACTACACAATTTCACCAGTTACTGTCCACTCGCCGTCACATTGGTGCCCCAGTACCGTTTTACGAATTGGGTTATGACGGCGTATGTTTCCATTGGGATAAAGCTTGGAGCAGTATTTGATGAGCAAAAAACCAGATCTGGTCATCCGCGGCGGTACTGTCATCGATGGATCCGGCGGTCCCGCGGTAGACGCCGACGTGGCGGTTTCTGACGGCCAGATCATCACCGTGGGCCAAGTAAGGGAAGTTGGAACGGATGAAATCGACGCACGCGGTCGATTAGTAATGCCCGGCTTCGTCGACGTGCATACGCACTATGACGCACAGGTGACCTGGGCAAACCAAATTACGCCGTCGTCATGCAATGGTGTCACAACGGTTCTGATGGGCAATTGCGGCGTCGGCTTTGCGCCCGTGCGGAGCGACCACCACGACATGCTGATCTCACTGATGGAGGGGGTAGAAGACATTCCCGAAGTGGTGATGAATGCAGGGCTGCCTTGGACGTGGTCCAGTTTTCCCGACTATCTCGATACACTCGCCGCACGGCAATATGATGTGGACGTTGCGACCCAAGTCCCGCACGCGGCTCTCAGGGTCTTTGTGATGGGTGAGCGTGGCGCCAACCGTGAAGAGGCGACGGCAGAGGATCGCATAGAAATGGCGCGGCTCGCCAGGGATGGGGTTTTGGCAGGTGCATTCGGATTTTCGACCTCACGACTACTGCAGCACCGTACGGCGAAGGGAGAGCCTGTCCCATCCTACGGAGCAGCGGAGGCGGAATTGGCTGAGATCGCAGATGCGTTGGCTCAAGTGGGACGCGGCTGGATACAAGTTGTTGGCGATTACGGTGACGCGATCGATCAGGAATTTGGCCTGCTCACCCGTCTAGCAAAAAGGTCGCAACGTCCTTTGACGCTAACGCTTTTGCAAAAAAATTCCGACCCCGACCAGTGGCGCGATCTACTCGACCGAATTGCTACAGCCAATAGCGACGGCCTTCAAATCACGGGCCAAATCCGTGGCCGGCCAACCAGCACATTGCTTGGTTTTGAGTTGTCTGAAAATCCGTTTCTCGGCTGCGCCGGCTGGCAAGAATTGGCGCCATTAGATATTGACGCGCGCGTTGAAATGCTACGTGATCCAAATCTCCGGGCGCGACTAATCGCCGAGCCCGGTAGAACCTCGGCACAGATTAAGCGGCTAAGGGACTGGGAGAGGATCTTCCCATTCGGTGACCCGCCACAGTACGAACCTGATCCGAGTACTAGCGTCGGAGCGGAGGCACGGCGGCGAGGAATAGAACCAGCGGAACTCGCTTATGATTTGCTCATGGAAAATGACGGGCGCGGGATCCTCTATCATCCAATGACGAACTATTCCGGTGGCGACATGGCGCCAGTATACGAGATGCTCGGGCATCCCAACACGTTGATAGGACTCGGCGACGGGGGTGCGCATGTGGGAATTATGTGCGATGCGACTGATATGGTGCACACCCTCACACATTGGACGCGCGACCGCACTCGCGGACCGAAGCACCGGATCGAAGAGGTGGTGCGGCGACTGACCTCCGCTAACGCCGAAGCAATTGGACTCCGCGATCGTGGACGGATCGCAGCAAGCATGCGGGCTGATATCAATGTGGTGGATTACGAAGCATTGCAACTCCAGGTACCCGAAGTGCGCTATGACCTCCCAGCAGGGGGAAAGCGGCTTCTACAACGCTCCAAGGGTTTCGACGCGACGATCGTGGCTGGCGTTTCGGTATGGCGCCATGGCGAAGCAACGGGTGCTCTGCCCGGCCGATTGTTGCGGAGCGGTCATTGAACTGGAAATCCGCATCAGAATTCAAATAACACTGGCCTTAGCCACTAGGGAAAACCAGTTAACTGTCTCACGCCGCTGTTTTTTTTAAGGTGTTGATATTAATGGTGTTCCCCGCTGGATTCAAACCTGTGGCCTATCAGCGCCGTCGGCGGTGGCGAAGGACAAATTTTTTAAACCCCTTGTCCGATTTCTGCAATAAATCGACAGCCCGCTTGCGAACCTCAATTACAACCATATCGCCACGGGCTGTAGAGATTTTCATTCCCGCCGTGTACTCTTGGCCGTCAATCATCGCACGATATAGTCCATCATATTTTATAATGAAGGACAATTTATGTTCGTCGCTAATATCAGTCGAAGTCTCTGATTGAGTAGAATTAGCCGAGGTCGCAGGCTGCCTTGCCGCCAATAGTTTTGGTTTCTTTCCGCCCAGACTATTGGTTGTCCTTTTTAGAGTCACCCGGCGCCGGCCTGGCACCTTGGCCTTCACCTTGGAAGTGAGTTTCCCGCCGACCACTATTTTCTTAATCCTTACCCTGGCTTTTTTCGATGGCTTGATCGATTTGACCACAGTAGCGGTTTTAGGTACGGAGGCGGTGGCACGGGTTCCCTCGCTGCTCCGCACATTCTCGCTGCCGGGAGGTTCCGCTCTACTCGGTCGTTCTATGAGCTTCGATGTCTCAGTTTGCCCTGCGGCTGCCACCGAAAAACTTGGGAAAGTCACAGACTTATAAGGAAATATTGAAACATGACGGCGCCGTTCATCCCACTCGTACGATAAATTGTATTCATGCAGCAGCATGTTAAAGGCGCCTTGCGTGGGCATGCCCAGAAATTCAAAGGTCAGATAACCTTCAATATCCCGGCGGAAAGAAACCGTCATCTGATTAGCCATGAGAACAACGGCGATGAGATCACGAATGTCGGTCTCGTCTACCGCCAAACGCAGCCGCCGGCCCGATAACCAGGGCAATTCCGGTTCTTCTTCAGATTGACGAATATCGCCGCCATGGCGCTTGATAACGGCTAAGTGTCTTTGGTCAAGATTCAATAATGCTTCCGCGGCGGCAACCCTTACCGACCCGACCACTTCTGCACCCGATGAAAGAGCCTCAACAAAGGTGCCCATGTCGGTCAGAGAGTTCTTCAGAGCAGTAACCGCAGGAACTGGCAATGGGCCTATCTGGCCCAGGGCAAGGGCCGCCTCAAATCTAGTTTCGGCTGATGGGTCCGAAAGCGCTGAGACCAGAGCCGAGTTCGCCTGCGAAGCCGCGCCGCCCATATAGCCAATCGCCTTTGCTGCCGCGGCACGCAAGCGCGCGTCATTTGATTTCAGCGCATGCAGTAAATCCTTCAAGGCAGCCAGGGCATTTGGACCGAGGTCCGCCAACGCAGCCGCAGCAGACATGGCTACGCTTTGAAATTGGACCCCACCGTCAATGACTGTCACTGCGTATTGGCCACCATTGAGAGCTTGGCCAATATCTGTAACTGCTTCTCTTGCCAATTCACCCAAGCGGCCAAGAACCCTCGCCGCGACAATCCTAACCTTCGGATCCTCATCGCGCAAACGCTCGGCGATCAACGGCACGGCAGCAATTATCTCTTCATCATCCAATTGAGCCAGCGCCCTAATGGCAGCAATGCGGATTGTGCTTGTAGCGTTAGTTAGATTGGCGCTTTGCGATTCAAATTTAGCTGACCAAGATTGCGACAACGCCGGTAGCGCAAGTAGCAATTGTGACGCCAGAACACCCGCACCAGCTAATTGCACACACGAACCCATAATTCTCATCATCGCATTGCCCGGCTCTCAACCGCCATTGTCCTTAATCTGATATTCACGCCCTAATACACTCAATGTCGCGTCATCCAGGATCACCACCGGTTGCAGAATTGGCGCACCATTGAGCTTCACCTGATCAGATATCGGCACCAAAGTGTATTCGTCCCCGCCCCATTCGATACGGGCCAATACATCAGGGTTTTCCTCAGGCGCCAGGCGCAACCCGCAATTTTTGCCACCGCCAATTAGGATCGGCGCTTCTGTGTATAGCCAACGTCCAGCGCACTCGCGATCCATATCCGGCCACTTGGCGCTCAATTGGCTCCGCAAAGATTTGGTCAAATGACTGGTTTGCACCTGGATTAGCAGACCGGGCCCATTTTCTCCCAAGTTGGACAAGTTCAGCCGGCATTCTCCTTTTTTCGGCGGATCAAGAACACCGCCCAACGACAATGTCATACCTTTGTCTAGCCCCCCCAACGACACGGCCTGGTTCGGGACAAGTTGCCTATCATCCAAATAGCTGCCGTTAGCGCTGCCAAGATCCGTAATTGAGTAGCCCTTGTCGTGGCAATCAATTCGCAACTGCTTAGGAATGCGCGACAGGGTTTGACAACGCAACTTCATACCAGCGGTTCCATCGCCAGGATCGCGGCCTATCATCAAGCTGGGGCCACGATGAATTGAAAAAGTTTCACCGTTGCCAGAAATCAGGAGTCCCCCTGAAATTCCTTTGCCAGCCAGACATTCATCCCGCATCGCTTGCAATTTTTCTATGGGACCTTCCAGCCCCTTTAATTTCTGCACGGCGTCATTCGCCAATACCAGATCAATTTCGTAAATTGCCGAATAAGGTTGGCTTTGACGGTTGAATTGGCGAGCCGCCTCCTCGGCTTGTTCCATTAACTTCAAGGCGGCCTGGAGCGCTTTGACCTCCTCCTGCCTGACCGCGACTTGTCCTTGAGGGAGAGGGATATCGACGAAAGTTGCATTAGCATCGTCCGGCATTGCATCTGCCGTAACACCAACATCCTTTGCTTCTACACCGGGCATACCCGGCTGAGTGCCCACAATGGTTTCGTCGTCGTCACCGCTATAAGCCGTCTCCGGAAATGATTTCGTAAAACGACTGCCATGGCCAGTGGGGTGACCTTTTGGAATTCTAGGTTGCGACGCTTTGGGGTCAATTGCCGCTCCGCCCTCAAAGTAATAATCGCTGTCAAGCGCCACTACTGTCTCATCCATGTTGGCTATCGCCCCACCTTGAATGGTCGGCGGTTCGTCATCCCATCCGGCTGTATCGTCACTCACCGCCGCATCAACAACATCCGCAAATCCCCCCACTTGGATCGTCATACTATAAATCCAGTTAGTCCCTTTACGGCCTGGCAAAACAATTTCTACGACTTCCTGGAATTCCACACCGGGTAAGTTACGGGCCCGCCAAAAGATGGTGTCGGCGAGCAAAATGTTGTGCGAGACATTGGTCAGCCCACGCTCCGCCAGCAGCAAAGCACTCTCGGTGTTGCCATCATCGTCAATGCCAATCCCGATGCCGTTCATTCCCCCTTCGGTCTGAGTAAACCAGTTAACCGCCGCAATAGCGGATCGCACGCAATCAACATTTGAGGAAAAGACACTAACGGCTGAGGCCGGTCTTGGATGGAACGTACCTGTCAGGCCCGAACCCACGGATCCCGCAATAGCCAAGTCATTTTCTAAATTAGCACGCTGGTCTGGTGCAAATACAATCGCCAGCACCGTTCCCTTGACCATTGTCATCGTCTTGTGTCTCCCGCGGCAAGTCTATTGGCATTACCTTAATGAGACAATCGCCCATGCAACCGCATTCAATTACAACAGCAAGAAATATGCTAAACTGTGTTGCTCAAAGATCAATCCGAAAGGCCGGGTAAAAACGAAATTTTCAATGCAAAGGGTCTGTATGATCGAAGACAAATATTACTACTCTGGTTATGGAACCAATGCTGAGGGTGTACCCCATAGCAGACAGACCGGATGGACACTTATTGAGCTTTTGGTAGTCATCGTGATTGTCGGTGTTCTAGCGAGTTTGTCTCTACCTGCCTTTCAGGGCTATTTGCTGGCGGGCCGTCTGGACGCGGCCAAGCCCATCCTTCTAGAAATTGCTGCGAAACAGCGCATGCGAAAGAACGAGAAAGGCAAATATTTCAGTAAAGGTGGCAACAGTTTGGACGAAGACGATCTCATCAACGAATTGGGGGTGCCTGTGAATGAATACGGCGACTTTTGTTTCGTATTTATCTGCCGCGATAACACAATCTGTGCCGATGTAACCAATACGGCTACATTGACCTCCGCGGGCTTCATTTCGACTGCAGAAACCGGAGACACCGCCATCGAATTCGAAGTCTGGGCAGTGCTAATCGGAGCCACAGATGCAACCTCTGGCCTTGCGTCAATCTCAGCTCCTAATGGCGTGACCTGTCTGCCATCCAATGATGCAGGCAACACCAAGTACCAGCCGACAGGTTTCGTGGAAGCGGCAAATTCAGGCAATAGAGGTCAGGAGGGGGGAGTTGTGGTATATCGCCATCCGCCACCGCCAAACCGCCTAGATTCTGCGGTAGGTGCAGATCAAATACAATTTGACTGGATATCAGGTATCTCGACTTCCCATGCAATGCTGTATCAACCCTAAAAGAACTAATCATAGACAAGGGGAACGGCCTGATCAGCGCTGGTCAAATGCCCGACATCATCCAAGACAGTTCGGCTTTACTCTTATAGAGGTACTAGTCGGGATTGTCCTAACCGCAGTCCTTGTGCTGGGTTTAAGCGGTTTGTGGACTAC
>CAXGCE010000051.1:0-8955 GCA_964007795.1 uncultured Alphaproteobacteria bacterium
ATGGCTGAGCCCATCCGGAGGACGACATGACGAACCAAGCATATAATCCGACTCTGAAGATTTCGAAACGTCAGTCGCTTAAATCCTGTTAGGCAAGCCATTATCACCAAGTGAAGTAGGGATAGCCCGGGCATGATTCCCACCGAAGAACAGGTCTCGATCCGCAACATGGCGCGCACCTTTGCCATGAAACAAATCGCACCGTTTGCCGCTGAATGGGAGGATCAGGCTCGGTTTCCTTCCGACGTATTCAAGGCCATGGGTAAACTAGGCCTCATGGGCATGACCGTACCTCAGGAGTGGGGTGGAGCCGGCCTGGACTATGTCACCTATGCCATGGCGCTGGAGGAAATCGCCGCTGGGGACGGAGCGGTCGCCATAGTCATGAGTGGCCATAATTCTGTCGGCTGCATGCCCATCCTGGAATACGGGACGCAGGCACAAAAGGAACGTTATTTACGGCCTTTAGCTCAGGGAGAGTTATTGTCTGCTTTCGCCCTGACAGAGGCCAAGGGCGGTTCGGACGCGGGTGCCCTTGCCACCCGGTCAGTGCGAGACGGTAACGGATACATCATCAACGGTGGCAAGCAATTTATAACCACCGGCAAGAATGCCGACTTGACTCTGGTTTTTGCCGTGACTGATCCGGAATTGGGCAGCAAAGGAATTTCGGCATTTGTGGTCCCAACCGAAACTCCAGGATACGAAGTGGTGCGCGTGGAGAAAAAAATGGGCCAAAATGCATCCGACACCGCACAATTAGCGTTCAATGATTTGCGGGTACCTCTTGAAGCGCTATTGGGAGAGGAGGGGCAAGGATATCGCATTGCCTTAAGCAATTTGGAAGGTGGGCGCATCGGTATTGCAGCCCAGGCTTTGGGCATGGCACGGGCTGCCTACGAAGCGGCATTACAATATGCGCAAGAGCGGAAAGCCTTTGGCAAACCCATTTTCGAGCATCAGGCAGTGGCGTTTCGTTTGGCCGACATGGCGACCCAGATCGAGGCCACACGACAACTAGTCTGGCATGCCGCCACTCTGCGCAGCGCCGGCGAAAAGTGTTTGAAGGAAGCCTCTATGGCAAAATTGTTTGCAACGGATATGGCAGAGGCAGTTTGTTCCGATGCCATTCAAACCTTAGGTGGCTATGGCTATTTGCAGGATTTCCCCGTGGAGCGAATTTATCGCGGGGTCCGCGGGGCGCGCATATATGAGGGCACCAACGATATTCAGAAACTGGTCATTGCCAGAGACCTGGTAGCCGGTTAGAAGCTAAGCGCCTAATAAACAAAATCATCCAACAAAACCCCCTAGATCATCGCCCATCAGAAACGGAATGACTCAGCCAAGCGCAATATGCGAGGCGCTCGTTGCGGTGCCTGGAGGCATAATATTGTTGCCGGTCGGGAAGCTGCGAAAAGTGTTTAGCCGCATCTAGATCCCAGCGTAGGGACCGCTGGCGTCCCACAAGAGACTGTATGTTAGGCAACCCATTCGCTGACTGGCGCATTAGCGTCCTGCAAGGGCTGACATATCACGTCTATCAAAGCTGGGCCCGAACAGTTCAGAGCGTCCGCCAGTTTACCCCTTAATTCGCCAGGATCTTCGACCCGCCAGGTTTTCAGGCCGTACACCTCCGCCACCCGCGCGTGATCAGTAACCGAGAAATCGACCGAGAAATACCGCTCTTCGAAGCCGGATTTCTGTCCCGCCTTAATCCAGCCGAAAACGCCGTTGGTTACTACGACGAAAGTAATCGGCAGACCTAGGCGCACCACAGTCTCCAATTCCCCGGCGTTGAAGCCAAAACTGCCATCGCCCATGACGGCGACTACTTTGGCGCCCGGGCGGCCATAATGGGCCCCAACCGACGCAGGCAGAGAATAACCCAGGGCGCCATGAGCCCGATTCGAGAAAAATTGCCGGCCGGACCGCAACACTGGATAGTAGGCCGAAAGATAAGGACAAGGGGTGCCGGGATCAGCGATGATCACGGCGCTGTCGTCTAGCAGCTCTGACAATGCGGCGATCAGGCGTTCCGGCCGAATTGGCCGTTCCTCGCTTCTGGCTAGGGCGTGGAAAGTCTGGAATTTGGCGGTCTTGGCGGCAGCAACGGCGGCTTCGTTCAAATCGCGGGGCGGCGGCGACCGTGCACCAATCTCGGCATTCAAGGCAGCCAGAGCCAATTTCGCATCACCCACCATGGCCACCTCGGTCGGATAGTTGGCGCCGATAACACTGGGATCGCTGTCAATATGGGCAATTTTGACCGCGCCAGGCGCAGGATAACGCCATCGTTCCGTGGTGACCGAACCAGCCCGGCAGCCAATTAATAGGATCAAATCTGCTTCTTTCATGAAGCAACGGGTTTCCGGCACCCCACCATTGCTACCGACGACACCGATCGCCAGGGGATGGTCTTCCGGAATAGATCCCTTGCCGCTGATAGTAGTGGCAACGGGGATTTCAAGCTGTTCTGCTAGACGAATCAGGCCTCCTTCGGCACCGGCCAATATGGCGCCACCCCCGCAAACAATGACGGGATTTCTCGCCGCCAGTAACACCTGTACCATCTTCGCAACGGCCGTCGGATCAGGGCCCGTGGGCCAGGCAGGATAGCAGCCCAGATCTTCATCGTGCCAGATGTCAGCTGGATCGACGGGGCCATTCTGCACGTCGAAAGGCAGAGCTAGATGTGCCGCCCCGGGCCGGCCAGTAGTCATTTCCCGGAACGCGGTGCGCAGCATCTTTGGTACATCCTCGGAGCGTTCGATGACCCCATTCCATTTTGTCAGGGGCCGGAATAAAGCGGATTGGTCCAGTTCCGTTAGGGCATACCGCCCCCGTGACCCAACGCCGATATCTGTAGTAATAGCCAAAATGGGAATGGAGCTTTCATTCGCTTCCACGAGGCCCGGGGTGATATAGGTCGCTCCGCCCCCTGATGGCCCCTCGCAAACGCCTACTTTGCCGGAGACCCGGGCATATCCGTCCGCCATATAGGCGGCCGAACGTTCGTCACGGCTGAGGATATGGATCATGCCATGGTTCAGACGGTGCAACGCGTCGTAAAACGGCAGCGAAGTGTCTCCGCAAAGGCCGAATATGTATTTCACGCCGTGACCATGTAGCATATGCACCAGGGCCTCAGCGCCGTTCATCTGATTCATGGTTGTTCCTTTGAAACAGTTAGGGGCCCACGGCGATGCCGGGGACCCCTTTCTAACGGTTACCAGCTTCTGGCGCACAGGCGCCAGGAATAGTCAGCTAGCAGCCAGCCGCTTTCTTCAACTGAGAGGCTGGCTTGAATTTTAAAACCTTGGATGCCTTGATCCTAATGGCTTCGCCAGTCTGCGGATTGCGTCCCTTGCGAGCCTTCCGTTTCGAGATAGTAAAGGAGCCAAATGTGCCGACGGTGAATTTGCCTTCCTTTTTCGAGGCCTTCAGGCCAGCTTCCATCTCGCCCAAAACGAGGGCCACGGTACGACCGGCGGCGGCTTTCGAGAGTTTGCCTTTTTTTGCGACGCGCTCAATTAATGCGGCTTTGCTCATATCTGTGTTCTCACTGATGCCAGAGGTTGGTGATTTGCCTCCTGTATCAGAGCCACTTGGTATTGACAAGCGTAGCTAATCCGATTAGCACGTTATTGCTATGTTCTAGGGCAATTGCGGTGTTTTTTCCCTGTTAATTCAGGGTAATCAGCTCATCCTAGATTCTGGAATAAGGTCAGATTGCGCGATTCGCACAGCAATGTTCCGACAAGTTCAACCGTGAAATTAATAAGAGCGAGGCATTTTTAGTACATGCTGCCCGATGAAATTGAGAATCATTTCGCGGCTTACGGGAGCGATGCGGGCGATGAAACTTTCCCGCAGGTAGCGTTCCACATGAAATTCCTTGGCATAGCCCATGCCGCCATGGGTCATCACAGCCCGTTCACAGGTAGTGAAGCAGGCTTCGGCCGCAAGGTATTTAGCCGCATTGGCTTCCGCTCCGCAGGGCTCCCCTGCATCGTACAGGGCAGCCGCACGCCAGGTCATGGCGTCGGCTGCCTCCAGATGCGCCCAGGCGTCCGCCAGGGGGTGCTGGATCGCCTGGTTCTGGCCGATAGGCCGGTCGAATACGACACGCTCGTTGGCATACGCCACTGCCTTCCGTAATGCGGCCCGGCCTAGGCCGACACTTTCCGAGGCGACTAGAATCCGTTCCGGGTTGAGGCCGTCCAGAATGTAATAGAATCCCTTGCCTTCCTCGCCAACCCGATCTTCCACAGGCACCGGTAGGTTGTCGTAGAATGTGGCGTTGGAATCCACGGCCTTGCGGCCCATCTTCTCAATAACCTGGGCTTCGCAATATTTTCGGTCAAAATCAGTATAGAACATAGTAATACCATCGGTGGGTTTTTTACCCTCTTCACGAGGCGTGGTTCGAGCCAGTAGCAAAATTTTGTTGGCTGTTTGGGCGGTAGAGGTCCACATTTTGCGGCCATTGACTATGTAATGATCTCCCTTCCGCACGGCTTTGGTTTCGATGCGAGTGGTATCCAGGCCGGCATTGGGTTCGGTTACGCCAAAACAACTTCGGTCCTTACCGGCAATCAGAGCTGGCAGATGTTTCTGCTTCTGTTCATCTGTACCATGCACCACCAAAGGATGGGGGCCGAAGATATTTATATGCACTGCGGAGGCACCGGAAAAACCTGCACCTGATTCCGCAATTGTCTGCATCATCAAAGCCGCCTCGATCACGCCCAGGCCGGAGCCACCGTATTCTTCAGGCATGGCGATGCCTAGCCAGCCTCCGTCGGCCATATCCTTCACAAAATCCTCCGGAAATTGGCCGTCCGTGTCCCGTTCCAGCCAATAGGCATCATCATATTTCTCGCACAGCTTAGCGATGGCATCACGCACGGCAATCTGGTCATCGGTGAAGGAAAATTCCATTGTACATCCGGCCGCGACCGGCTCCTATTCTATCTGCGCTTAGCGCCTTTATAACGGAACATCCACCCAACACCATAGACTACATTGACCAAATGCTTCTGCGCCAAGAGAATGGAGAATATCGTGTATTTTCATGAGGAGACGCTGGCATGAGAGACGGTGCCGTACAAACAGGCGAGAACCGCTATCGCGAGACATTCGGCCGCTATTTTGAGGATTTCGAAATCGGTGATGTGTACGAACATCGACCAGGCCGAACCATATCCGAGGCTGATAATACTTGGTTCACCTTGCTTACCATGAACCAGCACCCCCTACATTTCGATGCTGAATACGCCAAACACAGCGAGTTCGGAAAGCCTATTGTAAATTCCGCCTTCACTCTGGCGTTAGTCGCCGGGATGAGTGTTTCCGACGTAAGTCAAAAAGCCATCGCCAACTTGGGCTGGACTGATATTTCCATGCCGGCGCCTGTATTCAATGGCGATACTCTATATGCGGAATCAGAAGTAAAGGAGAAACGGATGTCAAAATCCCGCCCCACACAAGGCATGGTCACCGTAGAAACGAGGGCCCACAAACAGGACGGCACCCTGGTCATGAAATACCAGCGTATTGTGCTGGTCCCTAAGCGGGGTCACAGTGTCGATGACAAGGTGCTGGCTGCAGAAAACGGAGAATAGGGATGAGTGAAACATTAACCAGCCGGGTCGGCGAAATCATCACACGGGAAGACGAACGGCAATTGCTAGATACCGTGCAAAAATGGCTGGACCGTGACGTCCGCGATAAGGTCCTGGAACTAGAGCACGCCGACGATTACCCCCACGAAATGGTTGAGCAGATGAAGGACCTCGGCCTGTTCGGCGCTACCATAGGCCAGGAATACGGTGGGATGGGTTTGCCCGCAGGTACCTATGCCAAAATCGTCACTGCCGTGTCCGAGATTTGGATGAGCCTGAGCGGGATTTTCAATTCTCACCTGATCATGTCAGCGGCCGTGGAGCGTTTCGGCACCGAAGAACAAAAACGAACCTTTCTACCCCGTTTTGCCACGGGGGAGCTGCGGGGCGCCTTGGCATTGACCGAGCCCAATTGCGGCACGGATTTGCAGGCCATCCGCACCCGCGCCGTGCTCGACGGCGACGATTACGTCATCAACGGCACCAAAACCTGGATCTCTAACGGCATCGAAGGCGGCTGTGTCGCATTGCTGGTAAAAACGGACCCCGACGCCCAACCCCGACACAAGGGAACTTCCCTGTTCATCGCCGAAAAGGGCCCTGGTTTCACTGTGGGCCGAAAACTTGAAAAGCTAGGATACAAGGGCATTGATAGTGCTGAATTAATCTTCGAGGATTACCGCATCCCTGCAGACCGCTTGATCGGAGGAGAGGAAGGCTTTGGCTTTCGCCATGCGGTCAGCGGACTGGAACTGGGCCGCATTAATGTGGCCGCGCGGGGCGTAGGCATTGCGAATGCGGCCTTGAAGGACGCCACGGCCTATTCGCAAGTACGGGAGACTATGGGCAAACCGATTTGCCAGCATCAGGCAATTCAGACGAAGCTGGGGGACATGGCCACCCGCTGCGAGGCAGCGCGTCTTCTGGTGGAAAGTGCAGCCACCGCATATGACAAAGGAGAGCGCTGCGATATGGAGGCGGGCATGGCAAAGCTGTTCGCTTCAGAATCCGCCCTGGAAAACGCGACCGAATGCATGCGTATTCATGGCGCCTACGGCTATTCCAAAGAATTTCATGTGGAACGCTACTACCGCGACGCACCCTTAATGTGCATCGGTGAAGGTACCAATGAGATGCAACGCATTATCATTGCCCGGCAGTTGGTGGAAAGAAACCCGGTGTGAGCCTTCCTCTCGAGGGCCTGCGGGTCATCGCCATCGAACATTATGGTGCCGGACCCTATGGCACCGGTTTTCTGGCCGACCTGGGCGCAGATCTGATCAAAATCGAGAACCGCAAAACAGGGGGCGACATCTCCCGCCACGTGGGGCCTCATCATTTAGGGGAAGCCGACAGCCAATTTTTCCAGGCCTTTAACCGAAACAAACGTTCCTTGAGCCTGGATCTGAAACATGCAGATAGTAAAACAGTGTTCCGGAAACTGGTGGCCACTGCCGACGGTTTGATTAACAACCTGCGCGGCGATCAGCCAAAAAAGCTTGGCCTAAGACACGTAGACCTTTTGGAATATAATTCGGCTATTGTCTGCGCACATGTCTCTGCCTATGGCAACGAGGGGGAGCGGGCCGGCTGGCCGGGCTATGACTTCTTGATGCAGGCAGAAGCAGGCTTTCTAGGATTGAGCGGCGAGCCCGATGGGCCACCTGCGCGCATGGGTCTGTCTATCGTCGATTACATGACAGGTGTGACCTCATGCCTAGCCCTCTTGGCAGGGATTAACCAGGCCAAACAGACGGGCGAGGGTCGAGATCTTGAAATCTCGCTCTACGACGTGGCCATGCATCAGTTAAGTTATCCCGCGGTGTGGTACCTAAACCAAGGAGATGTGACAGAACGGGTACGGCGTTCGGGCCATCCGTTCATTGTGCCGTCCCAACTATATCGCACCCAGGACGGCTGGATTTTCATCATGGCTCAGACCGAGAAATTCTGGTTTGCCCTGTGCGATATCGTTGATCAACCTGAGTGGAAGGACGACCCTCGCTTCCAGGGCTATGACGGCCGTCACGAAAACCGAGATGAATTGACCTTGATGCTGGATCGAGTGCTGATCAAAAATTCTACAGCCCATTGGCTGGGTGCCTTTGCCGGCCAGGTTCCGGCCGGCCCAGTCAACGATCTGGCGACAGCCCTGGACAATCCCTACTTCCGGGATCGGGGCGGGGTACAGAGCGTAAACCACCCCGACCGCCCAGACTTGAAGCTTTTAAACAACCCCATTCGTCTAGGCGAACTCATCCCAGACCGGCCGGGGCCGAAGTTGGGCGCCGACACCAAAGACATCCTGGAGGAATTGGGGTATTCATCCGCTGACATCGTAGAACTGCGCAAGAGCAACGCCATCTAGGAATTTCTAACCATGAAACTCGAAGGAATCCGCGTCCTAGACCTCTCCCTCTTTCTACCCGGGCCTTTGTTGACCCAGATGATGGCGGACCACGGCGCCGAAGTTATCAAGCTAGAACCGATTAATGGCGGTGAACCGAACCGGGTGATCGGCGCCCAGCGTGATGGCGTCACCGTGTTTTTCGCCAACACTCATCGAAACAAACAAAGCGTACAGTTGAATTTGAAGACGGAGGAAGGCCTGGAAGCCGCCTTGCGCATGGCCGAATCCTGCGATGTGATGATTGAAGCCTTCCGTCCCGGCGTCGTCGACCGCTTAGGCGTTGGTTACGATGCGGTGGCTAAGCGTAATCCATCGATTGTCTATGCTTCGTTGTCAGCCTTCGGTCAGGATGGACCGTACGCGAAAAAACCGGCCCATGACATGGCGACCCAGGCCTACGCGGGAATCTTGAGCGTTAACTTAGGCTTCGACGACAAGCCGGCTATTCCCGGCCTGGCCAACGCGGATATGCTCACATCCATGATGGGTCTGTCGGCGGTTTTGATGGCACTCTACCGACGAAAGGATACAGGAAAGGGTGATTACATCGACATGGCCATGATGGACAGCGTCATCGCTGCAATGCCCAACAACTTCGGACCTGTCTTTGCCGAAAAACGGCCGCCTAACCCCAAGGACGAACGCAGTTGGGGTGGCAACGCCATGTACCGCATTTATGAAACCAAAGATGGTAAACATATCGTGTTAGGCGGGGCCGAGATGCATTTCGCTGCCGCCATCTTGAACAAAATGGGTCGCCCGGATTTGATTCCCGTCTGCGAACCGCCCCCGGGACCCAACCAGGACCCAGCTAAGGAGTTCCTAACGGAAACATTCATCTCGCAAACCCAAGCGTATTGGATTGACTGGTTCGAGGACGTCGACGCAGCGTTTGCTCCTATCAACGACCTCCGGCAA
>CAXGCE010000052.1:0-8812 GCA_964007795.1 uncultured Alphaproteobacteria bacterium
GGCGCCCCATTAGGACCTCTGTCACACCCTTGTGCTGACGGTAGATTACCAGGCTAGCAGCATCACGCGGCCGCGCCGGTTTTTTAGGCCGCGTGTAAGGTCTGCCAGCTTTAGTCTTTTTCAAAGCACTCATTCGTATTCTATTCCGCGCTTGCCGTGACGCATAATACGTACGGGCACGCGCTGAGGTCTCTTGATTTTACCCGCCTTATCCACCATGTCAGGAACCGCTTTCAGCACGATTTTTTGGATGGGCGGTGTCCGCAGTTCGATTGCCTTAGGGATCGGCAACCAGAGCAAATTCAATAATTCACCATCACCCTGTAGTTTTCCATGCAGTTTGGAACCATCCGCCAAAAAAAAACGGGCATTGAACCGAATGGGACGAATGGGTGGTGTCACAGCCCGATAAACATACTCTAGTCCGTCAAGAACTGGGGCATAGCCAGCATCATAGAATGGTGCCCAGATAGGAGACGCTTTTTTGGGCATCTCGGTCACACGTTTGCCTAGGATGAGGCCGGTCTCCTCGAACGTCTCGCGCACCGCTGTCATGGCCAGTGCGCGGGCGCGATGCGGCGAGGCGGAGGTTGAAAGGTGTTTGGCTACATGCGGTCGTAATTCCGTAGCGGCGTGGGCATACCCGTCGGCGCGATCAACTCGTCCGCCAGGAAAAACCCATTGATCAGGCATGAATTTGTGTTTGCCATGTCGCAGCCCCATCAGGACACACGTCTTGCCACGAACCTGGCGCAGCAGCACCAGCGTGGCGGCGTCGCGCGGACGAACAACGCGCTTCTTTTCGTCTAGTAATTTGGACATATTGCTTAGTTGGAAATGCGATTAGAGATACGGGGAGCGAGATTTACGCTACCGTCAAACTCGCATGCCAGTTGCCCTGCTGTCCAGCCCGCACCGGCCCCACAGTTAATAACGGCACATTTTCGGGTCAACCATAAGTGCCCAGGAATCAATGCCACCCGCCAAATTATGAACATTTGTAAAACCGTGTCCGCGCAAGAATTGAGCTACCTGGTCACTGCGGCCACCATGATGGCACATTACCACCAGTGGCTGGTTCCTGGGCAGATCAGGGATCCGTCGCGGGACCTCTTGCATCGGAATATGCAGGGATCCGTCAATCGCGCAAAGTACCAGCTCCTCGTCTTCCCGAACGTCGAGAAGTGTCAGTTCGACACCCTCATCTCGCGCATTTGATAGGGTCTGCACATTGATATCACGGCCCCAATGCACCATACTTTTCTCTCCCTATTTACTCCAGTTTGGGTTAAATAGCTGCATATCTCAATATTCACAATGGGATCAATTGAGGATCAGAAAGATGTTTATTCAGACTGAAGCGACACCGAATCCGGCGCAAATGAAATTCCTACCTGGCCAGCCAGTTATGCCATCTGGGGTGGCGTATTTTTCAAATGAAATAACGGCCGAACGTTCGCCTCTGGCACAACGCCTCTTCGCCATCGAGGGCGTGGCCAGCATATCACTGGATAAAGACTCCATCACCGTTACAAAGGCGGATAAGTGGGATTGGCAAGCTCTAAAAACTTTGGCTCTGGCTGCAATCATGAACCATTACACAGCTGGCGATGAAGTAATTTTGGAGAATGACACCCCCGATTTGTCAGAGGCAGCATTGACCGACCCAGACGCCGATGTCGAAGTGATCGCCAATATAAAAGATTTGTTGGACAGCCATGTCACGCCTGCCTTGGCCGATGGCAACGGTACTGCTGTCTATCGTGGTTTTAGGGATGGCATGGTGATCCTTGAATTAACGGGTGCCGCAAAGAATTTGCGGCACAATATCGAGGAGATGATGCGACATTATCTGCACGAAATTGATGGCGTGATGGACCTGGAGGACATGACGCCAAAACCTGGTCTGGATACTGAGGAAGGCCGCGCAATCCGTCGTTTACTTGACGAACATGTGAACCCCCAGGTGGCGTCGCACGGCGGCCATATTTCTTTAGTGGATGTGGCTGGCGATACTGCGTACGTGCGTTTAGAGGGTGGTTGCCAGGGTTGCGGCATGGCGGATGTGACCTTGAAGCAGGGCGTTGCAAACGAGATACGATCGATCGCTCCATCCATTATCAATGTCCTCGATGTAACGGACCATGCCGGTGGTGCAAATCCCTATTACCAACCAGGCAAGGGCATGTGAGAGAACAAGCGGATGGGCGGCTGCTGCTGCTTGTCCCCACCTCTTCCTACCGTATCGGTGACTTTCTGGCAGCGGCTGGCCGCTTAGGCGTTGATGTCACCGTAGGCTCAAACCAGGACGCAGTCCTTGCGCACCTGACACCAGAAAATACGATCAAAATCGAACTTGATGATTTAGATGTAGGCGTGCTGGAAATCTGCCGCTTTGACGCCTCCTACCCTCTTACGGCGATCATTGGTGTGGACCAGGAAACAACCTATTTGGCCTCCTTGGCGTCTGAATCTTTAGGACTACCACATAATCCTCCATCCGCCGTAGAAGCAGCAGAAAATAAACACAGATTTCGAAGCCGCATGGCTAATTCCGGCCTTCCTACGCCGTGGTTTACCCTGCTGCCTATTGCCGACGTAATTCGAAGTCAGGTTGCCGATTTGCCTTATCCCGTCGTTTTAAAACCCTTGACGCTGTCGGCTAGCCGAGGCGTGATCCGAGCCGATAACGCAGAAGAATTTGTTGCCGCTGCAAACCGCATCCGCAAAATTCTCTCAACGACGGAATGTCAGGGCCAAGCGTTCAACAATATATTGGTCGAAGACTACATTCCGGGCCAGGAAGTCGCTGTTGAAGGAATGTTGGATGCCGGAAAGCTTACGGTGCTGGCCTTATTCGATAAACCTGACCCACTTGTCGGCCCCTATTTCGAGGAAACCATCTACGTCACCCCTTCGCGCTTGCCTATCCGCACCCAATCAGAAATCACCGCGACAGTTGGTCATGCCGTTGCAAGGCTTGGATTGCAAGAAGGAGCTATTCATGCCGAGGTCAGAATTAACAAGGACGGCGTTTGGCCTATCGAAATTGCACCACGGTCCATCGGTGGCCAATGTGCCCGAAGCCTGGAATTTGGCGCCGCGGGCCGCTTGGAAGACATTCTCATACGGCACGCAATGAAACTCCCGCAACATATCGAAACCGAAGTAAATTTAGCATCGGGCGTCATGATGATACCAATCCCCGCCGCTGGGGTGCTACGAGATGTACAAGGTATTGATGACGCACGTTCTATGGCGGGAATTCAAGATGTCACAATTACAATTCCAACAGGCGATACGCTGACGCCTGTACCGGACGGCAATCGCTATTTGGGTTTTATTTTTTCCCGCGGTGAAACGCCAAACGAAGTTGAAGCGGCCCTTCGAGCTGCGCACAATGTATTGGACTTTGCGATTGAACCAGGGGACTAACCGAGGCCACCCCCGACGGTTTTTGTGGTATGCCAAGGTGGAAATTTCAGCGACGATTCCGCCTCAGCGCTTGCAATCTCGTTTATCACCTAGAAGTTCGCCGGCGCCCTTTGCGTTTTGAATGTTTGCGCGAGATAGCGCTTTTCGTATTCTCCTTGCGGGATTTACTCAGTTTTGGCCGACCGGGGGCAACCTCTGCATTTTCCGCCATTATTTTTGGCAGTTCTAATATCAATCCCCCGGTCAAAGTATTAACCTCGGCCAAGCGCACCCGTATTGTATCGCCAAGGCGATACCGGGTGCCCGAACGTTCTCCAACCAAAGAGTTTTGACTCTCA
Source organism: uncultured Alphaproteobacteria bacterium (assembly GCA_964007795.1). Lineage (GTDB taxonomy): Bacteria > Pseudomonadota > Alphaproteobacteria. Next base: position 3,774 of record CAXGCE010000052.1, read on the forward strand.
TCATGCGCATAGTAGTCGTCATACAAGTAACGCATGGGTAGCAGGCCGTCGGCACCGCTCTCTACCAAGGTTAGGAATAAGCCCGCGCGGGTTACACCGTTGATCCGCGCCTCAAACTCGTCGCCTGTACGTTCCGCCATGAAAGCCGCCATATATCTATCATTCGCGTCCCGTTCGGCCACCATGGCCCGCCGCTCGGTATTGGAAATATGTTCCGAGATCTGCGAAAGCCGTTCGGCTTCGTCGTCGCGTAAGCCGTCATTGCCAAATCCGCCGCCCCGGATCAACGCACGGTGTACCAACAAATCCGAGTAGCGTCGTATAGGCGAGGTGAAATGGGCGTATCGTGGCCGTGCTAGACCGAAATGACCAATATTGTTGGGGTCGTAACGGGCCTGAGATTGCGCTCGCAGGATCGACTGATTAACAGCATTCCAAAATTCCGTGCCCTTCGCCTTGGTCAAAATGCGGTTAAACAATTCCGGCCGCAAACGTTCACCCAAGGCAAGGGACAGATTTAAGCTGGATAGAAACTCCTTCAAACCGGACAGTTTTTCCCTGTCTGGCAGGTCATGCACTCGGTAAACGCATGGCATATTTTGTTCTTCAAGGGTCTCCGCCGCGGCCACGTTGGCCTCGATCATGAACTCTTCAATAACGCGATGGGCGTCAAGACGCTGCCGCGGCTGCACATCGGCAATATGTCCATTATCCGCGAGGGTAATTTTCATCTCAGGCAGATCCAGATCCAATGGCGCCCGAGCCGCCCGCGCACGCATCAAGGCATCCCAGGCACCGTAAAGAGGCTGGATCACATGGTTGATTAGCGGCCCAGTCTGTTGGTTTGGTTCTCCATCGTAGGCTGCCTGCAGGTCTTCATAAACGATACGGGCAGCAGAGCGGATTATGGCCCGATGAAAAACGTGATCGAGACGACGTCCATTCTCGTCCAAGTGCATAGTGACTGCCAACACGGGGCGGTCCTCGTCGGGTCGCAGGGAGCATAAATTATTGGAGAGCGCTTCGGGCAACATAGGCACCACACGGTCAGGGAAATAAACCGAATTACCCCGCTTCCGAGCTTCGCGATCCAGAGCGCTGTTGTGAGTAACGTAATGGGCCACATCCGCGATGGCTACTATAACCTGCCAGCCGCCCATGTTTTTGGGATCATCATCCGGCATGGCAAAGATGGCGTCGTCGAAGTCACGGGCGTCAGCGCCATCCACAGTGACTAGAGGTAGATGGCGTAGATCCAACCGGTCACCCACTGGTACTGGTTTCGCCGCCTTGGCTTCGGAGATAGCCTCGTCCGGAAAGACATCGGGAATATCGTTGCTGTGAATGGCAATAAGCGAGATGGCGCGGCGATCTTGGATGCCACCGATCACCTCGGTGATCCGAGCCTCGCGCAAACCGTGCCGCCGTCCGATCAGAATATCTGCGATTACCAGATCGCTTGACTTTGCGCCGCAATTTTGCCCCTTTTCCACCGAATATTCGGATTTTTGGCGCTTGTCCGTGGGTCGGATCCGAGCACCCTGCCCCGGCACCTCAACATATAAGCCTATCACCCGCTCGGGACCCTTAGGCAGAATGCGGATAATGGTCGCTTCGTACCCCTTACCCTTCTTTTGCAGCCGGGCCAGCACCCTGTCACCGATACCCAGATCGGCAATATGACGTCTGTCCGGTTGAACGATAATCTCGGGTGCCGGTGCCGCGTCCTCATCTTCCTTTCGCATCGGCTCGGCATGCAACATGGCGTCATCATCGACCGAAGAAATTCGCAAAACGGAGATGGGAGGTAGAGCCCCGCTCTCGGTATAGCGTTTACCCCGGCCGCGGCCGATCACGCCATCCTCAGCCAGCTCCTTGAGGATGCCGCGCAATTCCGTGCGATCCGGTCCCTTGATGCCGAAGGCGCGAGCGATTTCACGCCGGCCCACGGGACCTGGTTGGTCGTCGATGAATTTCTTGATCGCCGCCTTGTCGGGAATTGGACGTGACGTTGTCAAACGGATATAGCCACTTAGTCAGACTCCCGATCGGCCTTCTTGGCCCGGGTCTTTGATTTGACCTTCGATTTGGCCTTTGACTTGGCCTTGGTGCTCTTCTGGCCAGCCTTTTCCACCTTGGCCTGCAGCAGGGCCAACACCTCTTCCAGGGTAATCTCCATGGGATCGGAGGGTTCCGGTACAGTGACGTTCAGCTTCTTGTATTTTACGTAAGGACCAAACCGGCCATCCAAGATCTTTATCTCGCCACCATCAGGATGTTCGCCTAGGCTGCGGATGGTGTTGGCGCCCCGCCGGCCCCCGCCCTTGGCCATGCTTTCAGCGATCACAGTGACGGCCCGGTTCAACCCGATACTCAGGGTGTCGGCCGTGCTTTCCAGTTTATGATAGCGGCTTTCACTCTGCACATAGGGGCCGAAGCGACCAATGCCGGCAAATATAGGTTTAGCGGTCTCTGGATGCTCCCCGACCAGACGCGGTAGCCTGATCAATTGGCAAGCCAACTCCAAATCCACCTCTTGAACGCCGATGTCCTCGGGCAGACCAGCCCGCTTCGGTTTGTTGGTCTTCTTACTATTTTTGTCGCCTTCCACTGCTTCGCCCAATTGGATGTACAATCCGTAGGGCCCCTTTCGCAAAGTCAAAGGCATACCGCTTTCCGGGTCATCGCCCAAGGCGACGGGACCGTTGGCAAACTGCTCATCGGCTTCTCCCTCCTCCGCCTGACGCATGGCCCGGGTATAGCGGCAGTCTGGATAAGCGTCGCAGGCCAGAAAAAATCCGTTGCGCCCGCCCCGCAGATTTAATGAGCCTTTCTTGCAGACAGGGCAAGTACGGTTCATACCGGCGTCGGGATAAAGATGGGGTGCGAGCAAATCGTTGACCTTATCCAGAACCTCCCGCACCCGAAGTTCAGCGGTCCCATCCACAGCGCTCGAAAAATCCCGCCAGAAATCCTGCAATACTGTCTTCCAGTTCACTTCGCCGGCAGATATCGAATCTAATCGCCCCTCCAAATCCGCCGTGAAATCGTATTCCACGTAACGATGGAAATAACTTTCTAAAAAAGCCGTCACCAACCTGCCCTTATCTTCGGGGACAAATCGCTTGCGGTTCAGCAGGACATAATTGCGATCTTGCAACACGGCCAAGATTGAGGCGTAGGTGGACGGACGTCCAATTCCCAATTCCTCGAGCTTCTTGACCAAAGTAGCCTCAGAATAGCGCGGTGGTGGTTCGGTGAAGTGCTGCTCAGGCCGTACCTTCTCGTTCGTCAGTCCCTCGCCCTTGTTGACCTTGGGTAGGCGACGGTCTTCATCACTGTCCTTTTTTTCATCCCGGCCTTCCTCGTATAATTTCAAGAAACCGGGAAAATCCACAACTGTACCAGTCGCTCGCAGTTTGGCTGAGCCGTCGTTGGCATCAATTTCGATGGTAGTGCGAGACAACCTAGCCGATCCCATCTGGCTGGCCATAGCTCGCTTCCAAATCAAATCGTATAGCTTGCGCTGTTCGTCATCCAAAAAGGCGGCCATGTCCCGCGGCAGCCGCGAAAATTCCGTCGGCCTGATGGCTTCATGAGCTTCCTGCGCGTTTTTGGCCTTACTGCGATAGGTCCGCTGCTCTGCGGGCAAGTAATCCCCTCCAAACTCTTGCCTAATCGTATAGCGGCAGGCGGTAATTGCTTCCGCCGCCATGCTGACGCCATCAGTCCGCATATAGGTGATCAAACCTGTCGTTTCGCCACCGATATCAAACCCTTCATACAATTTTTGCGCCAACCGCATGGTGCGCTGCGCACCATAGCCAAGTTTTCGGGAAGCCTCCTGTTGCAGGGTCGAGGTGGTGAACGGGGGTGCGGGATTGCGCAAGGTCGGCTTTGTTTCGACACCGCCAATGGCAAAGTCTCCGGCTTTCAATGTACGTTTGGCAATCTCGGCGGCTTCCTCGTTGACGATGGAAAACCGGTCCAACTTCTTGCCGTTAAGGTGGGTCAAACGTCCGATCAGGGTGGCATCGTTAGCAGTCCTGAAATCAACCTCGACGGTCCAGTATTCGCGTGGCTTGAATGCCTCTATCTCAATCTCCCGCTCACAGATCAAGCGAAGCGCCACAGACTGCACCCGGCCTGCCGACTTAGCCCCCGGCAGCTTGCGCCAAAGCACCGGCGACAAGGTAAATCCGACGAGATAATCCAGCGCTCGTCTGGCTTGCTGGGCATTAATCAAATCCATATCCAGATCACGGGGGTTATTGATACCGTCCAGAACGGCGCGTTTGGTAATTTCATTAAAGACCACCCGCTTCGCATGGATGTCATGAAAGCCGTGGTCGTCTTCCAGCGCCTTCATGACATGCCAGGAAATGGCCTCCCCTTCCCTATCCGGGTCGGTGGCGAGATAAAGATGATTGCCACCCCTAATGGCCTCGGCAATTGCCTTCACCCGCTTGGCGGATTGGTCGTCGGTGACATAGGTCATGGCGAAATCTTCATCGGGCAGGACAGAGCCATCCTTGGATGGCAAATCGCGCACATGACCGTAGCTAGCCAGCACAACATAGTTGTCCCCAAGATATTTGTTGATGGTTTTGGCCTTGGCCGGAGATTCGACGACGACAACGTCCATAATTTGCAGACTCACTTCATTGAAAACACAAAACGGAGCCGAAATGGTATCGACAAATTCTGAAGAATGAAGGTTTACATACCGATACTCGATTTCCAGCGTGACGGTTTAAACGACCCACTAGTTCAAGTTCAAGCAAAAAATGTGATCAAAACTACGAGTGTCAACTCATACAGACGGCATAAATCGTCAACGCGCACGTGGGTTAGGGGCCCCTGTAGCAACCAATAAGGTTAAATGACGAGCTATCGCTAGCTCAATTTAGATGTACGCATGTACTGCATATTATTTGAGCAATTCCGCATTTCGCCTAAAATTTATTCAAATACCGGTCGGCAGGCGAATTAAATATTTCTACCAAAAATTTTCTTTCCTTGTGTTTTCAAATAGTTAT
>CAXGCE010000053.1:0-8784 GCA_964007795.1 uncultured Alphaproteobacteria bacterium
AAAATTTGTGCCCACCGGCAGCAAGGCATTTTCCAAACCATAAGTGCCCACGGCCGGATCGTGAAAACAGGTTTCCAATCCCAATACTTTCGTCAAATCCTCAATCGCCGGGGTTAATTCATAGGCTACTAAACAAATCTGTCTCAAACGCAACATAACCGGTTCCCCTTACTTATTCTCGTTTTTGAGCCATAAGCCGCGTTCCATGAATACGGCTTTCAATAACGCTGTTTCATCACTCATGATACCGTCGACGCCAAGATCCAAGAGGTGGTTTATGGTTGCACGCTCGTTGATCGTCCAAACATGGACCTTCAGGTTCTGTTCGTGGGCCGCCCGAACAAATCGACGGTCTACAACTGGTAGACCATAATGTCGCACGGGCACTTGCGCAGCTTTAGCCACGAAAGAGCCTGCCGGTACACCGAAACTAGTCAGCAGCAAACGAACGACCTCACCGGGACCCATAGAGGTGCAAAGCGCTGGACCCAAAGCGCCGCGAAGGGAGTTTAGACGGCGGCCTGAAAAGCAACCCGCACAAACCCTTTCCAAAACGCCTGGGCGGCGCAGAATTTTTATTAAGGGCGTGAGGGCACCGTCATCCTTTGGGTCGATGTTGATGCGAAGATCAGGCCAGGTAGACAGCACTTCCTCAAATAAAGGAATGGGTTCCTGACCCTGGACCTTGGCCTGCGACACTTCGTCCCAATCCAGATCAGCAATCCGGCCATTGCGGTCGGTCACCCGGTCCAAACGATCATCATGGAAAGCGACTAGAACGCCGTCGCGCGTAGTATGAACATCTGTCTCAATATAGTCGTAACCAAGGTTCACGGCGTCCTGGAACGCGGCCATCGTATTCTCAGGTTGGCTCGCCGCGCCGCCACGGTGCGCAATCGCCACGGGACCGGGGGCGTCCATATAAGGGTGGGCACTCACACGCCAATTATAACACCACCATGGACGTAAGTAGGACTTTCCTGGCAAAGTGCCAAAACCCATGAACGGAGACATTAAGTGAGCTACGAAACAATAGAATTTGAGATGCAGGGCGCCGTGGCCCGAGTGACGCTGAACCGGCCTAAGGCTTTCAATGCGTTGAGCCTGACCATGTCCAAGGAATTGTGCGATCTGAGCATCAAGTTGAGTGAAGACGATGCCGTTCGTTGCGTGGTTATAACGGGCAGTGGAGATGCAGCCTTTTGCGCCGGCGGTGATGTTCCGAGCTTTTCACAGCAATTAGAAAACCTACCTGCCTATGTCAAAGAGATGACAACTTATTTGCATATGGCAATCTCCCGCTTCGCCTGGATGCGGGCACCCGTGATCGCGGCGGTCAATGGCGTTGCGGCAGGCGCGGGATTGAGCCTTTGCGCTTGCACCGACCTAGCCGTCGCCATCGAGAGCGCCTCTTTTACCTCCGCATATACCAAAATCGGGCTCTCGCCGGATGGCAGCTCCACCTATTTTCTTCCGCGCCTAATTGGCACGCGTCGCACGGCTGAGCTTTATCTGACCAACCGAGTGTTAAACGCCCAGGAGGCCTTGGATTGGGGCCTGATCAATCAGGTCGCACCGGCCGATCAGTTCAGAACGGAAGTCGACCAGCTGGTCAGTAAAATTACTGAAGGCGCCCCGTTGGCCCACGGTGCCGTGAAGAAACTACTGATGATGTCGTTGAATGACAGCCTGGAATCGCAAATGGAGCGAGAGACCCGCAGCATTGCAACCCTAGGCGGAACGGCCGATGGCCGCGCGGGCATCCAGGCCTTCGTCAACAAAGAGAAACCGGCCTTTACCGGCAATTAAAAACTGGAGTAAACCTAAGACATGATTTCAGCCGATCCCCGCTACGAGCGCAAACTCATCACCATAAAGGGCCGGCAGATGGCCTATGTGGACGAGGGCCAAGGCGACGCCATCGTCTTTCAGCACGGCAATCCTACTTCCTCCTACCTTTGGCGCAACATCATGCCCCATTGCGAAGGCCTGGGCCGCCTGATCGCCTGTGATCTCATTGGCATGGGGGAAAGCGAAAAACTCGAGAACTCTGGACCCGATCGTTATACCTACGCCGAACAACGGGACTATTTGTTCGCCCTGTGGGACCAGATCGGCGTAGGCGACAATGTGATCTTTGTCATCCATGACTGGGGATCAGCCCTGGGGTTTGATTGGTCCAATCAGAATCGCGACCGTGTGCGGGGCCTTGCCTATATGGAGGCAGTGGTGAAAACCTTGAACTGGTCGGATTTTCCAGATCTAGGCCGCAAGGTCTTTCAGGGTTTCCGTTCGGAAGCCGGAGAAAGCATGATCCTGGACAAGAACATGTTCGTCGAGCGCGTTCTCCCCGGCGCCGTGATCCGGGATATGACTGAAGCAGAAATGAACGAATATCGTAAACCCTATCTCGCAGAAGGCGAGGACCGGCGGCCGACGCTGACCTGGCCACGCCAGATCCCCATCGAGGGCGAACCAGAGAATGTCTGCCGGATAGTCGATGACTACGGCGCCTGGCTGGCCCAATCCGACGTACCAAAACTGTTCATCAATGCCGCGCCCGGCTCCATTCTCACTGGCGAACAGCGGGAATTCTGCCGCACCTGGCCGAACCAGACAGAGGTGACGGTGAACGGCATTCATTTCGTCCAGGAAGACAGCCCGGATGAAATTGGCCATGCCGTGGCTGAATTTGTGAAGGGCATTCGCGGCTGAACAAAATAAGGAGATCGCCATGCCGATTATTGATGTCAAAGATGTTCCTAAACAGGATTTTCCCGGGGGCGCCACCTATCAAACCATTGTTGGTGACGACAAAGGCTCTACGCCGATCCGCTTAGGCCTTCAAATTTCCGAACCCGGTTATTCAACGGGCACCCACTCCCATCCGTATATGGAAGTTGTGACAGTGATCGAAGGCATGGGCGAGGCCTGGGTGGAAGGCCAGGACGGCGTCACGACTATCAGCCCCGGCGTCACAATGGTGCTACCGCCAAACGTCAAGCACGGCTTCCGCGTCACTGGCACGAAACAGCTAAAAACCTACGGTGTGCACACCTCACCAGAAAGACTGATTAAATGGCATCCAGAGGAGGACGCATAGGCGCCCCAGAATGTAGTGCTATATTGACTGGCTTTTAAGGTTGAAGCCCGTCTCGAATTTGTGCATGGACGAAGTAGAGGCAAATCTAGCTAATAATCGCTTCGCTGGCATCCGCTGACCCAGTAACGGTCCTGCTATTTTAGCCCATCAACGGGCCATAAGTACCGGCAAGACCGAATTGTTGATGATATCCCTTGTCGCTCCACCAAAAATCATCTGCCGTAGACGGCTATTGGTAAAAGCGCCCTTCAATAACATATCCGCACCCGCCGTTGCCGCCTCATCCACCATGGCGTCACCGATACTGCGCCGGCCAGGCGCTGCCGTCATAGTGGTGGTATCGATACCGTTGCGCCCTAAATGGCGAGCGACATCCTCGGCCGAGGGACCGGGCACGAACCCGCCCTCCACCGTCAAAACGGTGACGCGCGCAGCCTCGCGGAGAACAGGCATAGCCACGGCGATTGTACGCGCAGTTTCAGTTGCGCCGTTCCAAGCAATGACAATGTGCTGTCCAACAGTTGGCGGTGGTTTGGCAGCCGCCAGAATGACAGGCCGGCCGCTTTCAAACAAGGCCGCCTCCAGTGTCGCCTTCCAATCCACCGAGGTGCCCATTTCGTTACGGCCCATGACAATGACGTTGAACAGACGGCCATAATCACCGATGATTTCGCTTTCCACCCCCTCGCCCTCGCGCCAAGAGCAACTAACCCCGTCGGCCGCAGTACCAATTTCGCGATATGGAATGTTCTCTGCCTTGGTCACGGCGTCAAATCGCTGATGAGCCGATGCGGCAAATTGTTTGGATTCATCCGTCAGCCGGGCTAGAGACTCAGATGGAAAGACCACGCCCTCCCCCGCGATGATCTGGGGCGTCCGCCACGCGTGCAGCCCTTCCACATGGCCATTGAATTTCCGGGCGATCATTATGGCGGTTTGCAGAGCCGCCTCCGCACGATCATCGTCGCTGAAGGGCACTAAGATGGTACTCATGGCAACCTCCCCAATGGCCAAACAGTTATTCGATTCGGTACGGCTTCATTGTTGCAAGAACCGGCGCGGTTGGGAACCGGTAAAGTTTCATTTGCAATGACATTGCACCATTTCCTAGGGGTTTGCATAGGCGTCAAATGAGGAGACTTCCGAAGCTAGTTTCGAAATTTTTTCCCACCGTTCACTTGCGATATCCTCCTCGGGCGCGACCCAACTGCCGCCCACGCAACGAACATTTGCCAAGGAGAGATATTCCCTGGCGTTGTTTCGCCTAACCCCTCCTGTGGGGCAAAAGATAAGGCTCGGGAATGGCCCGGCAAGGGCGGTTAGAGTATTTTGCCCACCCATTGCCTCGGCTGGAAAAAACTTCAAACACCGCAGACCAATCCGTTGCGCCGCCATAGCCTCGCTCGCCGTAGCGATCCCTGGCAGATATGGCAGATTGCCAGCCGCCGTCACCAGATCAGAGGAAAATCCTGGCGATACCGCGAAATGCGCGCCAGCGGCCCGCGCCTCGGAAAAGTGCTCGGGCGTGGTGACAGTGCCCACTCCTGGTACGGCATCCGGCACAGATTGCGCAATGGCCCGCACAGCGTCTAATGCCACATCAGTACGCAGTGTGATCTCCAGTGCCCTTAGACCGCCAGCCACCAGTGCCCGGGCCAGCGGTACTGCCCATTCGGACCGTTCGATGGTCAAGACTGGAATAACCGGGGCCAAGCCTAAAACCTCTTCAATCGTCCGCATCGGCATGTCACGCCCTCTGGATTGCCTCGTTTCTTCGTCGCCAGTATAGTCCCGCCGGCATGACGAACGAGATGAAAATTGCCGCCATTGGCGAATGCATGATCGAAATTAGTGACAGGCTAGACGGCGGCAAGACACTTGCCTACGGCGGCGACACGTCGAACACAGCGGTATACCTCGCGCGCCTGGCCGGCGACAAAGATCCGCAGGTAGATTATCTAACAGCCTTAGGAGATGACCCCTATTCTGATGAAATGCTGACAGTCTGGCAGGACGAAGGTATCGGAACAAACTTGGTGGCCCGCCTGCCCGGCCGCCTGCCGGGTCTTTACACCATACGCACAAACTGTAAGGGCGAGCGCAGTTTCTACTATTGGCGCGGTGCAGCAGCAGCGCGGGAAATGATGCGGGGCGAAGTGGGCGCCCGTTTAGCCGAAGGTCTGTGTAGCTATAATCTAATCTATCTTTCAGGCGTCACTCTTTCAATTTTAACCAAGAATGACCGTCAGGCGTTGCTGACAGCACTTGAGCACGCCATTTCGGCCGGTGCGCGCGTGGCTTTTGACTCTAATTATCGGCCGCATGGCTGGCCTAGTCGCCAAGCCGCAGCCGCGGCCATAGATGAAGTTTACCAACGCTGTCATATCGCTCTACCTGGCCTGGATGACGAATGCGCCTTGCATGGCGCGATGGATGCTGCTACGGCAGTAGAGCGCATTGCCGATTTGGGGGTTTCCGAAATTTGTCTCAAGGACGGCGACAACGGCTGTTTTCTATGCCCTGGCGGTAGCTTGCAGAACATCCCCGCCTTAGCGGCAGTTATGCCGGTGGACACGACAGCTGCGGGCGATAGCTTCAACGCTGCCTACCTGTTCAGTCGGCTGCGGGGCGATAGCCAAGTGGGAGCGGCCGGCGCAGGCCACCGTTTGGCGGCTCGGGTCATTCAGTATCCTGGTGCGGTGATCCCCCTGGAAGCCATGCCCTAAAGTGATTTTTAGGGGAAGGAGGTTCATCACAGATGCGCTGGAAGGTACCAAGAGGCACCGCATGATCAAGTTGTTGGAACTAATGCATATCTAATATAGCGTACTAAGCAACCAACTGACCGACCCGGAACAAATTGTTGGATTTCGCGCTCGGACCATCGAAAGGCTGTAGAAAGGCTAACTGTGCGGTTCGTACATCTAACTGATATGCACATTACGGCTGATAATCAGCCGCTTTATGGCTTGCCACCGGGAGACCGTCTGCAAGCCGCAGTAGATTGTATCAACCAGGATTTTACCGACATTGCTTTTGTGGTGATGACCGGGGACTTAGTGAACCGGGGAACGGTGCCCGAATACCAATACTTGCGCGAGATCGTAAATTCCCTAAATGCACCGTATTACCTACTCCTGGGAAATCATGATGGCAGGTCAGCCTTCCGAGAAATATTTCCGGAAATACAGGTGGATGATAATGGATTTGTTCAATTCACCTTCACGGTGGAGGATAATTATTTCATCGTTCTGGACACGCTGGACGAGGGCAAAGTTACGGGGTTGTTATGTCGACAGCGCCTCGACTGGCTGCAAACGCAATTGAAGGCGTGTAACGGCCGAGACACCTATTTGTTCCTGCACCACCCGCCTCTGCGTCTAGAAGGCGGGCTTGAGTTGGCTGAAATGATCTTTGGCAAAGTAAAACATTTGTTCTTCGGCCATTTGCACCGGCCGTTGCATGGCAGCTGGCGTGGTATTCCTATCACTAGTCAGTTTTCCACCCTGCACCAGTTCGTCTATAAATTTGGCTCCAAGGTCATGCAAGGCTGTCACGAACCGCCAACCTTGGGCGCGGTCAACTTGGCTGACGGCAACGTGGTGGTGAACCCGCATGCCTTCCTCGATGACAGCCCCCGCTTCAACCTGCGTAGCAAAGTGGCCATAAAGGCCTCCAGTGCGGAAGAGCTGCCGCCACTAGATAGCTAGAGATTAAACCGAACAAATTTTGTTGCGGTGACTGACCGGAATCGTGGTGATCCTAAACCCGCCAAGACGAAAGACTTTACAAGACTTCAAAGTATCCGTTATCGCGTCACCATCTTTAGAGCATTCTCGGCAAATTTTTTGTCGATCTCTTCTTGAGTACCTTCCGACTTTTTTTTACGGAAAGGAATTTTGGTGCCTTTTTGGCAGGCATTGCGGTCGGCAAGGCGTTCCATCCACGCCTGTAGATTGGGCAGTCTATCAACCTCGACGCCAGACCATTTATGGGTCCGCACCCAGCACCAATTGGCAATATCGGCGATGGAATAGTCATCACATAGGTATTTCCGACCCTCCAGGCCATTTTCCAAAACCTCGAAAAGACGACGGGTTTCCTTGTGATAACGGTCGATGGCCGGCTGGACGGTTTCCGGGAAATAGCGAAAGAAAACGTTTGCCTGGCCCATCATGGGGCCGATACCACCCATCTGGAACATCAGCCATTGGATGACACGGCTGCGTGCCTTGACATCCATAGGCAGCAGGCGCCCGGTCAATTCCGCCAGATAGATCATAATCGCGCCGCTCTCGAATACGACGAAGTTGTCAGCCTCGCGGTCAATGATCACGGGGATGCGGCCATTGGGGTTCATGGCCAAGAACTCTGGCGTCTTCTGATCACCCTCGGATAGATTGATAGGATGGACCTCGTAGGGCAACTCAAGCTCTTCCAAGGTCACGGATACCTTGTGCCCGTTCGGCGTCGAGGTTGTGTAGAGATCTATCATTCTAGTTTTCCTCAATTCGGTAAAATCGTGCCGCCGTGTCATGGAACAAATGCGCCTTGTCCGATGGGCTAAAGTCCCTAGTCACTAGTTTGAATGCATTCCAAAGGGAGGTATAGGCACAGGACGCCTTGTCTACAGGAAAATTACTTTCGAACATGCAGCGCTCTGGCCCAAAGGCCTCAATACAATGCATCAAATAGGGTTTCCAGTCTTGAGCCAAAGTCTCCGACGACGGCGGATCTGGCAGTTTGTGGTGACCAAAGCCCGTTAGCTTCATAGCCAAGCCTCCAAGCTTTACGTTGACATTGGGGCATTTGGCCAGGGCATCCATATCTTTTGCCCACGTCTCAAAAATTTTGTCTCGCTGACCAGCGTACGGTCCGATCCCCAGGGGCCCGCCAACATGATCCAGGACAATGGCCGTATCCGGAAAAGAATTGGCCAAATCGGCCAACTGTGGAATTTGTGGATGATAAAGCCAGGAATCGAAACTCAGGTTCAACGGCGCCAGTTGCGCAAACCCTTCGCGAAATAATTTGTCAGAAAACACATTGCCGTTGGGGTTCGTATTTTCGGCACCGACGACGCCCGGATCCGGATCATGGGCTGATGAATGGCGGATGCCGCGAAACCGACCTCCGCCCGCGGCCAATTGCGCTTGCAGGACTTCTTCTACCGCTGCGCCCAGACGCAGGTCAGCAAACCCCACGATGGCGGCAGCAACCTGGATAGGGCCATATAGGCCCGAGGCGCTCATAGCCGCCATGCCGTTGACAAATTCGACCTCTCCCACCGGCTTCATAGCCTCGGCTCCACTGGTGCGATAGAAGGCCTCGCATTCCAGAAAAACTGTGCTGACGATGTTATGCCCACCGCCAATATCGGACAGAAAATCGTCCAGTAAGTAGCGATAAACATAGGTGGGCCGATGATCCCACAAATGATGATGGGGATCGCAAATGGGAAGGTCCGGCTCCAGCGCCACCTCCACCCTTTGCGCCAACCAATCCGTCAGTTCCGTCATTTCCTAACCCTCAAATAGATCCCGGCCCGCCACCAGGGCCCGAATCTTGCCATCCGCGACGTTACGCGGCAGCATCCAAAAGCCACAGTCGGGGTGAATGTATTTTATCCGGCCGTCACCTAATATGCTGGCGGCATGTTCCAATTTTTTTGCAATGGCATC
>CAXGCE010000054.1:0-8726 GCA_964007795.1 uncultured Alphaproteobacteria bacterium
GAGCTATGTTTTCACAATTTGGAGTTGGGCACCTCGGCCGATCTGCGATTAGTACAACTCTTGGCAGTTACGGGTAAGGCCTAGGCGGCGGTCCTGCCTACGCCTGTGCCCCTTGGAGCAGCCTACCTTCGTCGGAGCATGAGATCGACAGCGCCATGGGCGTAATTTTCTTGAGTCCATTCTGAGAACAGAAGATCCATTCGGTCTTTGAATAGGCGGCTGCTAATTTCCTAAATAGTCCGATACTACGGAGGAAAAGGCACGTCTTCGCCTAATTTGTGCTGGTGTCAGGCCGGACCCGTGAGAAATGCCTATTCTGGATGTTCGATTTAGACCGCGTCGTTTATGTCAAAACAGTCTACAAGAATTCCCCGTTGTTACTGGCCGCCTGTGATGGGGACCAAACGATTTCTCCGGCAATTCTTTGAAAGGTTGCGGACAAACAGCAGGATCAGGCAACTTATCTGGAATTTTCGGGCATAGCCGATAGGCAGTTTTTAGAGGAAGGCTGGAGCGACGTCACCAGAACCCGCGCCGTCTGGTTGGAAGCAACCACGCCAGCTTAAAGCCGTAATATTTTGCCTGGGTTCATGATGTTGTCAGGGTCCAGGGCCTGCTTTACGGCGCGCATCACATCAACGGCACCGCCCAGTTCATCTTCCAGATAGTCAATTTTACCCGACCCAACACCGTGTTCGCCGGTACAAGTACCTTCCATGGCCAGGGCCCTGTGCACCAGGCGGTCGTGCACGTCGTGGGCCAGCTTGTTCTCGGCCTCGTCATCATAGTTCGCGATGATTGACATATGGAAATTTCCGTCACCGGCATGACCGACAAACGGCGAGATCAGGCCGCTTTGTTCTATATCTTCCTTGGTTGCCAGGATGCACTCTGCGAGGCGTGAAACCGGCACGCAGACGTCTGTCGCCATAGAGTGTTGATCAGGCTGGGCAGTGGCTAGAATGGCGTAATGGGCGTTATGACGTGCTTCCCACAATTTGTTACGGTCTTCCAGCTTGGCGGCCCATTTGAAATCCCCGGCGCCGAATTCAGCGGCGATGGCCTGCACGGCTTCTGCCTGCTCCTCCACCCCCGTCTCACTGCCGTGGAACTCCATGAACAGAGTATCGCCGATTGTGTAGTCGTCAAGCTTGCCGTAATCGCAGATCATTTTCATGCCGATCATGTCCAGTAATTCACAACGAGCGATGGGGATGCCGCATTGCACAATGGTGATCACCGTATTCACTGCCGCTTCCAAATCAGGGAAAGAACAAACAGCCACTCGTGTCGCCTCTGGTATACCGTACAGGCGCAACGTCACCTCGGTAATCACGCCCAAGGTGCCTTCCGAACCAACAAACAGCCGGGTTAAGTCATAGCCGGCGGACGATTTCCGCGCCCGCCGCGCGGTTTGGATAATACGACCATCCGCCAGCACTACGGTCAAGGCCAAGACGTTCTCGCGCATAGCGCCATAACGCACCGTGGTAGTGCCACTGGCTCGTGTTGCGGACATGCCACCCAGGGAGGCATCAGCGCCCGGATCCACGGGGAAAAATAGGCCTGTGTCACGGAGATATTCGTTCAATTGATTGCGGGTAACTCCGGCCTGGACCGTACAGTCCATATCCTCTGGGCTGACCCGGATCACCTGATCCATGCTGCTGAGATCAAGGGTAATTCCCCCTTGTACTGCCAGGGTCTGCCCCTCAAGGGCTGTCCCCGTGCCATAAGGGATCACCGGCGTACCGTGCGTGGCACAGGCCTTGACGATAGACACAACTTCCTCAGTGCTGTTGGCATAAACCACGCCATCGGGCAGTGCGGCGGTATGGTAAGCCTCGCCTTTGCCATGGTGTTCCCGAACAGATTGCGCGGTCGAGAAACGATCACCCAGCAATTCCGTCAAGTACTGAACAAGGGATTCCGGCAGTTGGAGTTCGTTTTTGTTATCAATCGCGAGGCTCATAATGCTCATCCTTTTACGTTGGCAGGCAAATTGCCACAACCGCCTAGCTGTTACCAGCACCCAAGCCGAAAATCTGTGTTACAAGGCACGAAGCATTATTTGAAGTAAAATAATGAGAGTAGACGTGTGTAAGGAAAAGAAACCGGATATTTCCGCCTCGACCGTACTTTTAATCCGAGATGGCGCAGTTGGCTTGGAAGTTTTCATGGTCGTCCGTCATCATGAGATCGCCTCTTTTTCAGGCGCCTTGGTATTTCCTGGCGGCAAGGTGGATCCCTCGGACGCCCACGCCAGACCTTTTTGCAGCGGAGGGGAGGATTTAGACGAGATGGCACTTTCGCACCGCGTCGCTGCGGTACGCGAGGCGTTTGAGGAAAGCGGCGTACTGTTGGCCCGCAATAAAGACGGCGACGAATTGATCAACGCAGTGCAATTGGAGGGTATCGAGGCCCGCTGGCGGGTAAATCTGGCGGCGGGTGCGATCACCATGGCCGATGTCTGCCACACCGAAGGTATTGTCCTGGCCCTGGACAAGATGGTCAACTATGCCCATTGGATCACTCCGCGCACCGTGCCCAAAGTGTATGACACTCAATTCTTCATCGCCCAAGCACCGGTAGGCCACATGGCACTACACGACGGTTCAGAAACAACGGATTCGGAGTGGCTGCGTCCGGAGACAGCCATCGCAGATGCGGCGTCGGGAAAGCGAACACTGGTTTTCCCTACACGCATGAATTTGTTGAAACTGTCCCAATTCAAGAACGTCGATGAAGCCTTAACAACCAGCCGGGCAACCGTTGTGGTGACAGTTCAGCCCGAACCGGAAAAGCATCCAAAAGGCCGCACCTTGCGCATTCCGGTGGAAGCCGGTTATCCAGGCAGCCACTTTCTAGTGGAGGATGAGGGCCACAAGGTTACCGTGCTTGACTAAACAGCGGATGGAAACGGTCACATGACTTTTGCATTTTCGCGCCGATTGGCTGCAGAGTTTATTGGTACGGCGTTCTTGTTAGCTACCGTAGTCGGTTCAGGTATCATGGGAGAGAACCTGGCTGGGGGCAATGTAGCCATCGCCCTGCTGGGCAATGCCATTGCCACAGGCGCAATTCTGGTAGTTCTGATCCTTGTGTTCGGGTCAATTTCCGGCGCCCATTTTAACCCAGCAGTCACCCTGGCGTTTTTGCTGCAGCGGACGATCGCCCCGGGTGCCGCCCTCGCCTATGTGGTAACACAAATCGCCGCTGCCATCTGCGGCACCATAGCGGCACACATTATGTTCGCTGAGCCGATCCTGATGATATCGACAAACGTCCGCACGGGGCTGGGCCAATATTTCGCGGAATTTGTTGCCACCTTTGGCCTGGTGGCGACGATACTAGGTTGCCTCCGTTTCCGCCCGGAGGCAGTGCCTTATGCGGTGGGACTGTTTATAACCGCCGGATATTGGTTCACTGCCTCAACTTCGTTCGCCAATCCGGCGGTAACCATCGCCCGAACCTTGACAGATACCTTCTCGGGCATAGCGCCGGCGGATGCACCGGCCTTTATTGCCGCACAGCTTATCGGTGGTGTCGTCGGAACCGTCGTGTTCGCTTGGTTATCGCGGGCTGAGGATTAGCACAGAAATAACAGCCTTCCCACCTCCCGCTGCAGTTGGATAGACTATGTTCGATTAGGGAGGGTACAATGAGTTTGGCAGGCAAAATCGCGCTGATTACTGGCGTCACTGCCGTCATGGGGGAAAAATTCGAGCCCCACGAGACGGCGAATTCTCTAGCGCCCAGCCTGATCCGAACCCGGGCCGTAAAGCGCATAACCCCCAAAGAGATTGAAGCGCACCACCACTACATCCTGTTCAAACGTCTGGGCGACCCAGAGGATATTGCTAATGCGGCCTTGTTCCTGGCCAGCGACGAGGCTTCCTTAATTTCGACAGCGAAATTACCCTTCTCCGTTGGCATTCAAGTGGGACTTTAGAGCTGTTCAGCGAGGATTGCCCAGAAGGGGACTTTGGCCATGGCCATAAGAGAGATTTTTCACGACGATGAGACGATAAGCGCCCGGCGGGCTTCTGGGGCATGGGCTGATCTTACCCTTGATGATCATCTGCAACGTCATGCGGCCGAGCGCGGCGATAAACTAGTTATGGTGGATCATAAATGGCGCCTGACCTTCAGGGAACTGGATCATTTGGCACACCGAATTGCCTGCGGTCTCTATCAGTACGGATTACGGCCGGGTGATGTCATTTCCATCCAGCTGCCTAATTGGGCAGAATGGCTGATGATGCATTGCGCCGCTTCCAAAATCGGCGCCGTGACCAACTCTATAGGCGCCATGTATCGTTTTGCGGAGGTGAGCTACATCCTGGGCTACGCCGAAACCAAACTGTTGTTGATTCCGGATCGCTACCGCAACTTCGACTACACCGATATGGTGGCTGAACTATGGCCGAAGCTGCCGCGGCTGGAGAATGTCTTCGTGGCCGGTGACGAAGTGCCAAAAGGCATGCGACCGTTCGATGAACTACTGTCGAAGACCTGGGAAGACGAAGTGGCAAAAACAACCATCGACGCCCAGCGCCCCGATCCCAACATGGTTGCAACATTGATGTTCACTTCTGGGACAACGGCGGAACCCAAGGGCGTCATGCATACCCACAACACATTTGGCACTGGCACGAAACAATTGTGCGAAAGTTATGGTTTAGCCGATGACGATGTCATCTTCATGGCCTCCCCCATCGGCCACAGCACGGCGCTGATTGCTGGCGCGCGTTTGCCGGTGCAGTTCGGCCTGACCACAGTTTGGCAGGAACATTGGGACCCAGCGGAGGCTGTGGAGCTGATCCATAGGGAAAAATGCACCTACACCCTATCCGCGACCCCCTTCCTACATGGCCTGATGAACGCACCCAACGCCAACCGTGAGACGCTTGCAAGCCTGAAAACCTTCGCCTGCGGCGGTGCCCCCATTCCACGGGAGATGATCCGCCAGGCGGACGAAGAATACGGACTTTTTGTTTCAGCCCTATATGGCTCGTCCGAAGCCCTTATCAACAGCGTGGTGCAGCCCTATGCGCCGCCCGAAAGACGTTATGGTACCGACGGCCAGATAATTCCCGATGTAGAAGCACGATTGATTGACCTGGAAACCGGCATGCCCGCAGTCGCCGGCGGTGAAGGTGAATTGCATGTCCGCACCCCGGCCCAGCATGCTGGTTATTTTAAGGATCCAGACCTCACCGCCCAGGTTTTTCCGGAAGACGGCTGGTATAGCACCGGCGATATTTGCACCCTGGATGATGATGGCTATATCAGCGTCATCGGCCGCAACAAGGATATGATCATTCGCGGCGGCGCCAACATCAGCGCCCGGGAAATTGAGGAATTGCTTTTCTTGCATCCCAAAATCGACAATGTAGCTTGTGTCGCTATGCCTGATCCGGTTCTGTCCGAACGGGTCTGCGCCTTTGTCATATGTCCGGCTGGTAAGACGCTAGAATTTGATGAAATGGTGGGTTTCCTTAAGGCCAAGCGCGTGAATAATTGGAAATTGCCCGAGCGGTTGGAAATCCGGGATGAATTTCCCATGACCCCTAGCGGCAAAATTCAGAAATTCCTGCTACGCAAAGAAATCGCCGAATTGACCGGCCAGGCGCAATTAATCCGATAGGTCGTTGGTTTGAATTCAGGACAGTTAGTATCGTTCTTTTTCTACGGCACATTGATTGATCCAGACGTGCGCCGGTTGGTACTAGGTGTTGAATCCCAGAAATTGAACGTCATGTCAGCCTGGCTACCGGGTTTCACGGTACGCTACGTCCTACGGGCTAAATACCCGGCCTTGCGGCCGAAGCCCGGCGCCAGAGCTGCGGGCATCGTGATAACCGGCCTGTCCAGAAAACAGGCCCTCACGCTGGATCGATACGAGGGAGATGGGTATCATCGAAACATTCGCATGGTGCGCCTCGCCGATTGTCGACAAATTTCTGCTTTCGTTTACATGCCCCTAGAAAAATTGCGAATTGGCCCTAGGCCGTGGATTTTTGAAACATGGCATGCCAGGGATAAGGCAAAATTTTTGTGGGCCAGTGGACTGAATAATCCGCGACGATGCCAGGGCGCGGGCAGCTTGGCAAGATGGGAGGGATAGTCATGAAAGAAGAGGACGGCAAGGTTGCCATCGTTACAGCGGGGGGCAGCGGAATTGGGGCCGGTGCGGCTCGCAAACTGGCTGCTGATGGCTTTCAAATCGCCGTGTTGTCGTCATCTGGCAAAGGCGAGGCTCTGGCCAAGGAGCTTGGCGGAATTGGTGTCACAGGTTCGAACCAATCGAAGAATGATTTGCAGATGCTAGTAAATCAGATCATGGCGCAGTGGGGCCGCATCGATGTGCTGGTCAACAGCGCCGGCCATGGCCCGCGCGGTGCGGTGCTAGAGATCACGGACGAAGACTGGCATCTTGGCCTGGAAACCTATTTTCTAAACGTGGTACGGTCCACGCGCCTAGTCACCCCCATCATGAGAAAACAAAGATCAGGATTGATCATCAATATCTCAACATACGCGGTGTTCGAGCCCGACGCGGCCTTTCCCACATCAGGTGTATACCGGGTGGGACTTGCCGCATTCACCAAACTTTTCGCTGACAAATATGCGCCCGACAATATCCGTATGAATAATGTGCTACCGGGGTTCATTGCCACCTTCGCCGAAAAGGACGAAATTTGCGAACGTATCCCCTTGGGGCGTTATGGCACGGTGGACGAAATTTCAGAACTGATTGGTTTCCTAGCGTCCGAAGGAGCAGGTTACATAACCGGCCAGAACCTACGCGTGGATGGTGGTGTCACCCGTTCCGTCTGATCATGCCGTTTCATCATTGTCCGGGAATGCCTCGGGCATGCCCAACGGCAAAGTTTCCACGTAAACCGAGGTGGAGGGAAAGGCGAAGCCGCTGCCGGCACCTTCCACGATGGCCTTGATTGCAAAGGCCAGGTCCTCCTTGATGCGCATCCATTCATTCCAATTCGTGGTCGCCGTAAAACAATACAGCAAAATATCGATTGAGCTGTCGTTGAAGCTGTCGACGTGGATCAAAGTAGTCACCTTGGCCGGGTCAATCTCGAAATCATCGTTACCAAAGATATGATCTTTGATGCCGTTGACGATCTCGCGTAACTGACCCTCTGTGGCACTATATTTGATGCCTATTTTCCAATAAATACGCCGGTTGGACATGTGGGAGAAATTGATCACCGCATCGCCGGCCAGTTTGTTGTTGGGGATAGTAGTCAGGGCCTTGTCGAATCGGCGGATCTTGGTCGTGCGGAAGCCGATTTCCTCCACCGTGCCCTCGACATCGGCGCCCCTGATCCAATCACCTTTCTCAAAAATACCGTCCAGAAAAATGGTCACCCCGGCGAATAGGTTGGCAATCATATTCTGGGCGCCAAAGGCAACCGCCATACCGATCAGGCCTAGACCCCCCAGCACGGCACCTACATTAAATTGCCATTCCTCCAGAATGGCGACGATGCCTACGCAAGCGATGACAAAGCGGGCCAGTTTGGCGATGAATTGCTTCAGACTGTCGCCCAAGGAAGTTCTACCCAGGGCGCCAAAGGCCTTATCTATCAAAAACGAAAGCGGACCGACACATCGGTACAAAGTCCAGAAGATGGTAAAGGCAATCATCGAGCGGATCAATTGCGTCATCACCCCATCCACTTGGGTCGGCAGACTGACGAACCGCGTCGCCGCGTATAGGCCGATGATGACGAAAACAAACCGCATGGGCTGTTCCAAGGCGGCGATTAATTGATCATCGAATTTGGTTTTGGTACGGCGGCTAATCCCACTTAATGCCGCCAGGACAACTCGGGTAAACAAGCGGCGGAGGACCAGGAAACCTATAAATATGACCAAGCCAATAATTATTGGGCCGAGACCGATGCCAAATACAGCCGTGTTCCAAACTGTCACCACCTCGGTCCAAAAGTCGATTGTTGATTGCATCAGGCGGCCGCCAGAATGGATGCCGCAGCCGTAGCTAGCACCTGACAACCCAGTACGATATCGTCGTCATGGCTGTCCTCGGCGAAGTCATGGCTGATGCCGTCGATGGAGGGGATGAACAGCATGGCGCTGGGCATCACATTGCAAATTACGCCGGCGTCATGGAAAGCACCGGACGGCATACTGCGCCAATTTCCTGGGGCGTGCTGTTCCGCCGCCTCGGACAAATGCCGTTGAAAGCCGATGTCCATGTTAGCCGGCGGTATGCGCACCCGCGACGGCCTTGCCGTCGTCGTCGCACCACCTTTGGCGTTGATTTCGCCAACCAGTCTGTGAGCCACCTCTTCAAACCGATCCAATATCATCGGGTTCACGTCGCGGAACTGCAATTCTAACTCTGCATGGCCCGGCACAATGGATGGTGCGCCAGGGTTTAAAACTGCCCGGCCCATAGTCCAGACCGAACGCTCGCCAGCCACCTTGGGGAATTCCTCGTTAATGCGATGGGCCAATGTGTAGAGTGCGGTGGCAGCGTCCTTACGCCCTGCCATCATGGTGGTACCTGCATGGTTCTGCTGGCCGCTGAATTCAAACACAATTCCACCCAAACCGACGATGGCTTCGACGATGCCGATGCGGAGATCATCCTGCTCCAGATGGGGTCCCTGTTCGATATGGGCCTCCAGAAAACCAATATAGTGGTGATCAGCTGCGCGAAGGCGCGGGACGCC
>CAXGCE010000055.1:0-8660 GCA_964007795.1 uncultured Alphaproteobacteria bacterium
CTTGGGTTTTGGTCACGAGCGTCTAATGAAGCTGAATTCCGGCCTGATTTATGTATCGATCTCCGGCTTTGGGCAGACGGGATCACTGCGTGATAAACCGGCGATGGATCCGGTCCTGCAGGCTTTTTCGGGCTTCATGCTGGATAATGCGGGGCAAGACGGGACGCCGCACCGCGCCAATACGGTAATCAACGACATGTCCACGGCACTATATGCTTTCCAGGCGGTGGCGCCGTTGTTGTATGCAAAACGCGATGGTGCGCCAGGTCGGTACTTCGATATTTCTCTTATGCGCGGTGCGGCGTGCCTGCAGGCTATTCGCATCATGGCCGCTTCGCGAGGTGAGTTAAGCCTTGTGGCTCGGACCGCGCCATCCGGAATATTTCGATGTGCCGGCGGCTGGATTCAGTTGGTCATCATGCAGGACAGAGACTTTGACGCCTTGTGCGAAATTCTTGGTCTTGAAGACCTCAAGTCCGACCAAAGTTTGCGCGGCAACGAGGCTCGATTGGCTCGAGCGGATGAACTATCGGAGCGTGTTAGTGAGATCTTGTTAACAGAACCGGCGGCCCATTGGCGGGAGTTATTCACCGACGCCGGTTTGCAGAATGAAATTCTACAGACCTACCAACAATTCCTTGAACACCCGCAAGTGATAGAGACGGAGTTGTTCTCTCCTGTTGGCTTGCCAGGCCTTGCAAAACCGTTGCCGATACCCAACCCACCGGGCATTCCGAAAATTCTGTGCGGTACACCAACTGGCATTTCGCCGGTCACTGGACAGCATAGTGACGAAATTCTGGCCGGACTGGGTTACAAAGAAATCGAAATTGCGGACCTACGTAACCGTGGTGTCGTGACCACCTGGACGGGACAGGTGGGGTCATGAACCCTGAGCACCCCTACGAAGGCATCAAGGTGGTGGACCTGAGCCAGGGTATCGCTGGTCCCTATTGCGCAATGCTGTTAGCGCAGCATGGCGCCGATGTGATCAAGGTCGAACCGTTGCAAGGGGACTGGGCCCGCGCCCTTGGTACGCCGGTGTCGGACCATACGGAGTTTTCGTTCATCGGCTCGTTGGGCAAACGCAGTCTTGCCCTTGATTTGAAAAGCAACGAGGCGCCCAAGATCATCGATGCATTGGTGGCTAACGCAGATGTATTTTTTGAAGGTTTTAGACCGGGTGTTATCGACCGCCTCGGTTTTGGGCACGAACGGCTTATGGCCCTCAATCCCAAGCTGATTTACGTCTCCATATCAGGTTTCGGGCAGACCGGACCACTGCGCGATAAGCCGGCTATGGACCCGGTTCTCCAGGCCTTTACCGGCTTCATGATGGATAACACCGGTAACGATGGTATCCCCCACCGCGCACCGACCGTTATTAACGATATGTCCACGGCAATGTATGCCTTTTCTGCCGTAGCGCCAGCCCTGCATGCGGTACACGACGGCTTCCCGGGGCGTTACCTGGATGTATCCCTGATGCAGGGTGCCGCAAACCTGAGTGGCATTCGCATCATGACGGCATCCCACCGCGAATTGGATCGCGCCGGAGCGCCTCCCTCCGGCATTCATGAAACAGCGGATGGTTGGTTGCAATTGGTCATCATCAAGAAAGATGATTTCCATACTTTATGTGACCTCTTGGGTTTTACGGATCTGAAAGCCGACCCGGGTTTGCAGAACTTGCCTGGCCGCATGGAACAGAGTGAACAGCTACGGGCTCGTTTCGCCCCAGCGTTCTTGGAGAAGCCGGCCATCTATTGGAGGGAAATGTTTACGGAGGCCGGACTGCAAAACGAAGTGTTACAAAGTTTTGAACAGTTTATTGACCACCCCCATGTTTCCGAAACCGAATTGTTCACTTATTTGGAGCTGGCGGGCCTGCCAAGGCCCTTGCCCATGGCCAATCTGCCCGGCCTGCCAAAATTTGTGCCAGGGACGGCCACGGCCCATTCACCCGTGACCGGTCAGCACAGCAACGAAATATTGCGGGAACTTGGTTACGACCATGACGCAATTGCCGGATTGCGCCGGCGCGGGTTTATCACGACGTGGTCGGCCCCTTCCGAATAAGCCAGACAAAGCGCAGCGACACGATCAGGCAAATGGTCGCCGGGAACAGGGCGAAGCCATAAATCCAATCCGCCAGACTACTCAGTGTCTCTATCGAGAAGCCCTCCGACAGGCCCGCAACGCTAGATAGAATTCCCGCTGCGGCGGCTCCAAAGGCGATGCCTAGGGTTTGCAAGGTCGGAATCGCCCCGGCGGTGACGCTTTCTTCACCAGGTCGGGCATGGCTCATGACATGGTTAGAGATATGGGCATGGCACTGCCCTATGCCTAATCCGGTCAAAAAGACAAAGGCAACCAAGGGTATTAGAGGTCCCTGCAAAATGAACAAGCCTTGCGCGAATATACCCAGGAGGATGCACAGCGGCCCGGTAATGATCAATACGCGTTGCATCTGCTGTGACGCGCCGGCGGTGGCGAAGGCGGCCGTGGACCAGCCCAAGGACATAGCGGCAGCGACATATCCTGCTAGGGAGGGAGGAACGGCATGCAGCTTCTGCGCTAGTAGGGGCAGAAACACGCTTAAGGGGGTGTTGCTCAAGAAGAACAGGAAAAAGATCCAATAGCCGGTCCCCACAGGGGCCCTGAAGGACGTCGGCCGGCTAGGGAGCAACCGGCTTTCGGCGCGATGGTCGAGCCATAACATGCCCGTGATGCCGATCAATGCACTGGCGATCAGGGCCAGACGGATCGTCGGCTCCGCCGTTCGTCCGCCGATGATGACGCACAACACTGCTCCACCTAACAATAGCAGCCGCCGCCAAGGCAGTTTGGCTTCCTCGGCGGAGCCATCATCCGCCGGCAAAATACGCCGAGCCAGGAAGACCAATGCCAGGAATACAGGCACGGACAGCCAATAAACCCCCCGCCAGTATCCCATTTGGGCGAAGATCCCCGCCACCAATGGCCCGGCCAGCGCGGCCGCGCCCCAGATGATCGACATGAAAGCAAACACCCTGGGTCGCAGATCTTCGTCGAACAATTGCCGGATCATTGAGTAGGCGAGAGAGACCAGAAGCCCCGCGCCCAGCCCTTGCACGGTGCGGCCCACGAGAAATAACAGCATATGTGGCGCAGTGGCGCAGACGATCGCGCCTAGTAGATAGATTGACACTGCAACAACCAGGGCCCGCCGCAATCCAAGAGTTGCACCTGCCGTTCCGCCGCTGGCGGCCCCCATGATGGATGTGACCACGTACAGCGCGGCCGGCCAGGCGTAATAGGCTACACCCTGGATGTCTTCAACCACACTGGGAAGTATAGTGGCGATGACGAAAACATCCATGGCATGCAGGGTCACGCAACACATAATGATGGTCAGCCGTGCCAGTCCGGCACCTTGGGTCACCTGCCGCCAGCCGCCGGGTGGTTTCTTTTCCCGCTCGGGCAAGGATCCGCCCTAACCCACCGCTTGAAACCGGCTCAAGTCCGCTTGCGCTGAGGCGTATTCCTTTTTCAGGCGGTCACAAAGGCTCTTTACGGGTAAGATATCGTGAATAACTCCGACGCCATGTCCTGCAGACCAAATATCTTTCCAGCGTTTCCGGCGTTCCGCCACCGCCAGGATGGCATCGTTATCTTGCCGCCGAATTTGATCCAGCGTCACGCCGGCCCTTATCAGGCAGGGCGCCAGCACATTGGAAGGAGCGTCCGTTAGGGTGCCATAGAAGATATCGGTCGCCGTCGCCTCGATAATCATCTCCTGGTAACCTTCCACGGCGCCGGACTCTTCGGTATTGATAAAGCGCGTCCCCATATAGACAAGGTCGGCGCCCATCACCTGGGCCGCCAGGATGTTCCGCCCAGTTGTGATGGCGCCCGCCAGGACGATGGCCTTGTCCGTCATTTGGCGCACTTCGTTGACCAGGGCAAATGGGTTCAAGGTGCCGCAGTGACCACCCGCGCCGCCACAAACGGCGATCAGCCCATCGGCACCGGCATCCAAGGCCTTTTCCGCATGACGGGCGGTTCCAATGTCATGAAATACCAGGCCGCCATAGGCGTGCACCGCGTCAAACACCTCGCCGGGCGCGCCTTTCGAGGTGAGAATAATGGGGACTTCATGCTTGATGCACAGATCCAGGTCCTGATCCAAGCGTTGATTGCCGGCCGAAACCACCAGATTGACGCCATAGGGCCCGACCTTTTCTGCACCTTCCTTGGCCAATTTGACGACGCCTTCGGCCATGGCGATAAGCCAGTCTTCCAATTCTTCGCCACTGCGTGTGGTATGGGCTGGGAAAGAACCCATCATGCCTTGCGCGCAAGTGGCAAGCGCTAGATTTGGATTCGAGACGGTAAACATAGGTGCGGCGATTACAGGCAATGACATACCAGCGATTAAATTAGAAACTGTGCTCATGGTGCCCTCGATAAATGGTAATCAGGTGGTAAATTTAGTGTCACTCTGCGTGGCCCTTCTTTCGGGAAGCTGTTGTGGGCGCACCTTTCTGTACGGTTTGGCCGACTTCATCCAGGCTTTCCATGATCCTCTTCGGGTTGGTCGAGGCTATGTTCTCTGATCCAGTCGACGACGGCTTCGTTGAAGATATCCGCAGCCTCAATGTTTACTGCGTGACCGGCGTCCACCTCGACCACCTTTAGATCGGGAATGTTGGCCACGGCGAATTGAAAATTAGGTTGGAACCTTTTTTCTGCTACGCCGCAAACTAGCAGAGTTGGCACAGTAGTATTCGCGGCCTCCTCACGCACCGATAGATAGGGCGAGGAATAGCGAAATGTTTGCGCCAGTCCCCGGGGTTGCAGCAATTCCGCATCGCGGACCAGGGCGTCGCGTGCTTCGATGGGCAAGCGGCGGGCACGGCCAGGGTAAATAGGCAGGTTCTCAAGCCCTTCCTTGCCACCATTTTCCATCAACTGTGCGCGCTGTTCTGCCGTTTTGCGATAGGTTTTCAGATATTCCTCGCCCGCCAGGGCGGATGAAGAATTTGTGAAAATTTGAGCGATAACTCTGTCAGGATGGCGCAAGGCATAGCGCATTGTAAGGCTGGCGCCAAAGGACTGGCCGCACAAAAACCAGCGTTTAATGCCCAGTTTTTCTCGGATCGCTTCGAACGTTCGAACGTAATATTCCGGGCCATAAACCTCTGGATCCTCCGGTGCTGCGGATCGCCCGTGTGCCAGAAGTTCCACCAGTACCGGGCGAGCGACGCGTTGGATTGCCCCGATGTTCAAGTCCCATTGCGCCCGCGATGACAACATGCCATGCAGCATCATGATATGGGGACCTTCACCCGCCAATTCTTCGTAATGGAGATGAATTTCCATCATGTTCGTTTTACTAGCAACGCGTCGACCACGCTGACGCCTTGTTCATGCACCACCACGGGATTTAGGTCCAGTTCGGCGATATCGTCGCCATGGTCGGAAGCGATTTGCGACAGCTTCACGACTAGGTCTACAAGCGCATCGACATCTGCAGGCGCCGCCCCCCGCACACCATCGAGGATGGCGCGTCCAGCCAGTCTGTTCAGTAGCCCCGTTGCACCGTCCCTATCCAGGGGAACAGGTGAAAAGGCGACGTCCGGGTTGACTTCAACATGTATGCCGCCAAAACCCAGCATTAACATGGACCCGAATGTGGCGTCGTAATTGATGCCGATAATCATCTCAAGGCCCCTTGGCGCCATGGCCTGTATCAGCACGCCATGGGTTTGTTCAGTTGCTGCCGCCATAACATGGTCATATCCGACCCGAACCGCTTCTTCCCCATTAAGGTTGAGGGCCAGGCCGCCGGCCTCCGTCTTGTGCAAAATTTCGGGTGATTGAATTTTCAGGGCGACCGGACCGCCGAATTCTTTGGCGAGGGCTACAGCTTCGTCCACACATTTTACCAAACGCTCCTGGCCGACGGCTATGCCATAGTCGGCAAGGATCGGTTTTACCTCGTATTCACATAGTACCGGTCCGTTTGCGGCCAATTTTTCGGCCGCCTTCGACTTGCCTGAATTGCTCTGTATCGCGGGCGCCTTGAGGAACCTTTCTCGGTGTTGACGGTATTTTGATAGTTCCGCTGTGGCCCGGGCGCAGTTGCGCATGTTGCCAAACAATGGAAAGCCGGCCTGGCTCAAAATTTCTGCTGCTTCGGGGTGGGGTTGGGTGTAGGAGCAAAATAGAATTGGTTTATCGACTTCTTGCGCCAATACTTTTAGATCCTCCCGCTCTCGCTGCAGTACCGCCGGATTGCGGCAGGAGGCAAGTACGATAATGCTATCTAATTCCGGGGATTTAATAGCCAGGCGGGCTAAACCGCCATAACCTGTTTTGCGCACGGCCTGGGCAGTGGCATCGATAGGGTTTTGCGAGGTGCCGTAAGCCGGTAGATATTTGTCAATTGTGGCACGGGTCGTCGCGTCCAATTCTGGAAGTTCCAGACCTGCGGCAACACATTGATCAGCCAGCCAGCCACCGCCGCCGCCGGAAGCGGTACAGATGCCGACGCGGTTACCTTTGGGCAATTTGCGGCCGTGGTAAGAAAAGGCAGCGGCAATATCCACTAGTTCCACAGTGTCGTGACCCTCGATGATGCCGTAACGTTGGAACATACCTTGGTAGGCCTCATGTGCTCCCGCCAGGGCAGCAGTATGTGATGCTGCTGCGCGGGCTCCGGCCTCTGACGTGCCGATCTTGGTCAAGATGATGGGTTTGCCGGCGCGCAGGGCTTTTTCCCCAACTTCTGCCATGCGGTTCCCATTTTTTACGTCTTCCATGAATAAGATAAAGACATCGGTCTTGCCGTCGTCGAGCAGGTAGTCGACCACATCCAGAGTTTCCACGCAGGCCTCGTTGCCGGTGGTGATGATGTAATTGAAGGGTAGTTCTTTCGGCCGGCCATGGTCGTAGAAGGCAAAGCCCATGCCGCCGCTCTGCGCAATTGCAGTGATATATCCTTCATCACGCCAAGGCGGCAACAGGGGTAGCTCCGTATTGTCCACTGCCGGGCTGAAGGTAGGGCACAGGGCGGCGGCACAGTTGGCGAAGCCTTCAGAATTGGGACCCATGACCGCCATGTTATAGCGTTGCGCAATGGCGTAGATTTCCGCCTGTACGGCGGCACCTTTGTCACCGCCTTCCTCGGCAAAGCCGGAAGTCAGAATTTGTGCGGCCTTGACGCCTAGTTTGCCGCAACGGACTAGCGTATCCGGAATAAACTCTGCCGGGATGATAAGTACCGCCAGATCGACTTGCTCCGGCACCTCGTCAATATTTTTGTAGCATCGCATGCCTAAGATTTCGTCATGACTGCGGCTGATGGGATAAATCTTTCCCTTATAGTCATGGCTGGTTATGACTGACATCAGACGGCCGCGCAGGATGTGTGGATCCGGCGATGCGGAAATGATGGCGATAACGTTCGGCCACAAAAGGGCTGACAGATCAGGCATGATGTAGGTTCCTAACGCAAGCCGATGCCGCGGGCGACGATGCCGCGCAGAACTTCCGTGGTTCCGCCCTGGATGGTCAACTTCGGCGCAATGGTGATGTTGCGGGCCAGGACCTCCTGAAATCGCAGTCGGTTGCCAGGATCGCAGTCCACAAATGCAGCCAGATCACGGGCCACCGACGGCAGGGCCTGCTCCCAGATTGTGCCCAAATCCTTCACAACGGAAGCTTCTAGGACTGGTTCCTTACCCGCATGCAGCATACCTGCGACGGATATAGACATGCGCCGTAGGGTATGCAGCTGTGCCACCAGGCGGCCTAGGCCCTCAGCCTCTCTCAAGCCAGGATCTTCACCGATCACATCAACGAGTTCCATTAATACCTGGATAGTTTCCAAAAATCGTTCAGACCCGCTGCGTTCGTAGGCTAATTCCGAAGTGGCCTGCTTCCAGGCCATGTCCGCCTCACCCAACAAATTGTCCAGAGGCAACAATGCATCTTCGAAGATTACTTCGTTGAACTCGTAGTTGCCGTTTGGATGCAGCACCGGCCGTGTCGAAATGCCCGGTGTTTTCATGTCTACCAGGAACTGCGATAGACCGTGGCGATGATTTTCCTGGGTTGGTGCGGATGTACGGAACAGACCGATCATATAATCAGATTCATGGGCCCTGCTGGTCCACAACTTGCGCCCGTTGATCAGCCACCCATCGGCGGTGTGCTCGGCCCTGGTTTTGGCGGCGAATAAGTCCGAACCCGAGTCCGGTTCGCTCATGCCGATACAAAACGACAATTCGCCCCTGATGATCCGAGGCAGTAGGTCTTGCTTGATTTCCTCTGAGGCATATTTGATTAACACCGGCCCGCTTTGCCGGTCGGCGGTAAAATGACGGCGGGTGGGTGCTCGAGCTACCAGGAATTCCTCATTCACCACGTAGCGCTCAAGGAAACTCCTTTCTTGACCGCCATATTTTTTCGGCCAAGTCATACCAATCCAACCTCTTTCACCGACATTCAAACTGAATTCGGCGTTATCTCGTTCGGCTTCGTTGGGATCAAAGGTGCCTGCCGCGATCTCATTTTTCAGGAATTGCCTGACTTCTCCGCGTAGGACCTCGGTTTCGGGCGGCAGGCGGATGGGATCGAATTGAATGGCGACCGACATATGATTACTCCTCAGG
>CAXGCE010000056.1:0-8628 GCA_964007795.1 uncultured Alphaproteobacteria bacterium
AGGCGCATTGACTTACCGTTGGTATGGCCTGGACGTGGAGCACCCTGACTATCAAAATTTGCGCGCCTGGTACGAACGTCTTTGCGAACGGCCGGCCTATCAAGAACATGTCATGATCCCTATTACTTAAACGTCAGATAATTGCAAAAGGATCGCGCATTTCTGCACCGTACGCCGGGCGAGGCTTTGAAGGAGATCTCTGCCACCAGCGTTCAGTCTCAATAATTAGTATACTTACATGGGGAAGACGATCCTGGTGCCGGTAAAGGCGATTTTGATCGCCAATCAGTATGCCGGGTTTCTAGAGAGACTATTTATAAGCTTTTTCAGGGTTCAATTCTTGGTACGGGTTGGCTCAATCGCCGTAGGTTTTGTCGAACTCCAACACTTCCTCAAAGCCCATCAAAAGGTTCATGTCATCGAATGGATAAAGCCGTTCGCTCACCGCGTTAGAAATTCCATCGGCTTTCAGGGCGCCGTAAGCATCTTTCAGTGCCTTTGCTGTAGCCAGAAAACCGGTGCCAGGGAAGATGCCAATGGCGAAACCTACCTCTTCCAGTTCTTTGGCCGAAAGCAAGGGCGTTCGGCCCCCTTCCACCATGTTGGCGAAACATGGCTTGTCAAAATTGGCGCAGATAATTTTCATCTCCTCCACGGTTTCGGGGCTTTCGATGAAGATCACGTCCGCACCTGCGTTGGCGAAGGCCTCGCCCCGGCGCAAGGCCTCGTCCAGGCCTAGGGTGGTGCGGCTGTCGGTGCGGGCGATGATTAGAAAATCCTCGCTGTCCCGCGCACCCACAGCCACCTTGATCTTGGTAGCCATATCCTCCAGCGGGACGACCAGTCGACCCAGTGTATGGCCACATTTTTTCGGAAACTGCTGATCCTCGATCTGGATTGCCTGCACGCCGGCCTTCTCGTAGCCGCGCACCGTATGCTGTACATTCAACGGCCCGCCGAATCCTGTGTCCGCGTCTGCGATCAAGGGCGTGGTGGTGCGTTCCACCACCTGGGAGGCCCGGCTCACCATGTCCGTGAAGGTGGCATAACCCGCATCCGGCCGTCCCAGATACGAGGCAGCGATGCCATAGCCGGTCATATAGATGGCCTTGAAGCCTAGACTGTCGGCCATGCGTGCGGAAATCATGTCGAAGATCCCCGGCGCTAGAACGAACTCCCCGTCGCGCAGACATTGGGCTATGGATTTCTTGGCTTCCGTCATGTTTAGAAACTCCTATTGGCTGGGATTATATTTAATGAGATGATTTGCGCGCATTCAAGCGATGGATTGCCAAGCGATATTGCTTAGCAAATCCTGATCGATATCCGCGAGCTTGATGATTTACAGATAAGGTGCGGCCCAATTTTCGTTTGCTCTAGCGTACAATGTGATCGATGACCAACTCGAGCCCCAGCATAACATTGGCCGACGGGTTTGCCTTGCGCTGTGAATATCCAGATGGAAAGTAAAAAAACTCTAGCCTCTGCTGCAGATATCCATTGAATTAGCTGATGATGGCAGGCAATTTTACGTCCTAGCATACCATGATCGCCATCGATTTCTGGGATCTCGTAACAAAGTGTCTCACCGCACTAGAAAACCGGGAAATACGGCAGGTTTCTAGAATTTCATATTGCTAGATCAACATAAACTTGACACTGTGGGACCCTGGCCGTCTGAGTCGGGCTTTCCGCTTGAGGCTCGAGAAAACAGGGAGAGTTGTGACTTGCGCGTCGTCTAATTACGTAGATCCGGACAAGTGTATCAGGCGTAGAATGCTGCGGCGTCCGGCGTGATTGTGCGTTTGTCTAAAGGATCTAATAAAGCGGCGGCCGGAATTTTTTACGTGTTTACTGGCCTAAATTCTCGTTTTTGAGAAGAGCCCGGTATCTGGCGGCTGTATGCTGTGAGCCAGGGAAGGTTTGCTGCGACAATCATGTTCTCGCCCCCCCCAGTCTTTATATGAACGGTGCAAATTTGAGGTAATTTAATGTTCACTAGTAACCCTTTCGCCGAACTATCATCATTCGTACCGCCTGAAGTCATGCAGACGTACATCGTCGTTATGATTATTTTGGTTGCTGTAGGCACGCTGTACGACATCATCCACAAAAGGAGCGCCAAGTATTTTGTCGACAATTGGCGAAATGCAAAAGCAAAAGGTGGGCAGGAAGTCGGTGGCGGAGATATGGTCTCCTTGGCGGTCCAGACCGTTGTCGTGGACGGTCTGACTTCCGGTGAGTTCTGTGATGCGCGGCGTAGAATTGCCCATCTGCTGACGATGTATGGCTTCCTAATTTACGTGATAACAACCGTCATCATGGTGTTTTGCTACCCGACGTCCGATACGTCCACACCCACCATCCTGCCACAATTGTGGTGTATCGGAGCACTGTTGGTATGCCTTGGCGGCTACTGGTTTTGGTTCTTCATTCGGGTCGACGTCGTCGCTGAAGGCAATTCACCATTCCGTATTATTCGTGCTGATTTATTCATCCTCTCGCTTCTCGGAAGCGTGACACTCGGCCTGGTCTGGGCCTATTTGCAGGTGTCCGGTAATTCTTGGTCGAACGTATTTCTCGGTTTGTACCTAATTGCGACAACAGTGTTGTTCGGATCCGTTCCGTGGTCCAAGTTTTCGCACATGTTTTTCAAGCCCGCGGCAGCCTTCCAGAAAAGGGTGGAAAATGCTAACGGTTCGCGGAGTAACCTGCCGGCCCCTGTCGACAAACCGGAAATATTCGGCAGTGCCCGCAAACTGCCCCGACATTATTAATCATCTCATTACTGCCCTTAGATTCAGGAGATAACGGTCTATCATGCCGACATTTGTCTATATGACGCGTTGCGACGGCTGCGGCCATTGCGTCGATATCTGTCCGTCCGACATCATGCACATAGATACTACCAGTCGCCGTGCTTACAACATTGAACCCAATATGTGTTGGGAATGCTACTCCTGCGTGAAGGCATGTCCACAAAATGCGATCGATGTACGCGGTTATGCCGACTTCGCCCCTTTAGGCCACAGCGTTCGGGTTCTCCGAGAAGAAGAAAAGGGCACAATTTCGTGGAAGATTAAATTCCGAAACGGAAGCGAGAAAAATTTTAGTTCTCCAATCCGGACTACGCCATGGGGCTCGATTAAGTCACCGTCTGATTATGAGGTGCCGAGCCAGGAAGCTTTGAAGTCAGAGGATCTTGCGCACGAACCGGAAGCACTCAACATAGACAAGCTGCCTGCGTTGACACCAGATAAGCTCAAGCAAGGATTGGTATAGTGAGTATGTTCAGACGTAGGAAAACGATTTTAGTGGATTCGGATATTCTTGTCGTCGGAGGCGGCATGTCTGGTTGCGGGGCGACGTACGAATCCAGATACTGGGGACGTGACCTTAAGGTTGTTTGTGTCGAGAAGGCAAATATCGAGCGCAGCGGCGCTGTCGCACAAGGTCTCTATGCGATCAATTGTTATATGGGCATGCAGTGGGATGAGAATCAGCCCGAGGATCATGTACGCTACGCCCGGAACGACTTGATGGGTCTTGTGCGGGAGGATCTGGGTTACGATATTGCCCGCCATGTCGATTCCACGGTGCATAAGTTTGAGGAGTGGGGTCTGCCCATAATGAAGGACCCGGAAACCGGGCGGTATTTGCGTGAAGGCCAATGGCAGATCATGATTCACGGAGAAAGCTATAAGCCAATCGTCGCCGAGGCAGCCCGCAAGGCGGCCACGGAAGTTTATAACCGGATCATGGTGACGCACCTATTAAACGACAAGAGTAGGCCCAACCGGGTCGCTGGGGCCGTTGGTTTTAATGTTCGTACCGGGGATTTCTATGTTTTCCGCGCGAAGGCAGTAATTGTAGCTGCTGGAGGTGCGTCGCATATCTTCAAGCCGCGCGCGGTCGGTGAAGGCATGGGACGTACCTGGTACGCCCCATGGAGCAGCGGCTCCGCATATGCGTTGCCAATCCTATCTGGCGCTAAGATGATGCAGATGGAAAACCGGATCGTCCTAACCCGATTTAAGGACGGTTATGGCCCGGTCGGCGCCTACTTCCTGCATCTTAAGACGTACACTGAAAATGCATATGGGGATGAGTACGAGTCCAAGTGGTATGATCACACTAAGGAATTGGTCGGAGATTACATTGATCGGCACCCTGTGCCGACCTGCCTACGCAACCATGCTTTTCTGGAGGAGGTAAAAGCGGGCCGTGGACCCATCCGCATGGTGACGAAAGAGGCGTTTCAAGATCCGCATAAGGAGACCGTTGGCTGGGAAAATTTTCTTGGGATGACAATCGGGCAGGCGGTTGTCTGGGCCTCGCAAAATATTGATCCGAAGCATACCAATCCCGAGTTGACTACTTCGGAACCTTACGTCATGGGGTCGCACGCCACGTGCTCTGGTGCATGGGCAAGTGGCCCATCGGATTACGCCCCCTCGGATTACCAGTGGGGGTACAACCGGATGATGACTGTCGAGGGGCTTTTTGGCGCTGGCGACACAATCGGCGGCACCGCCCACAAGTTCTCGTCGGGATCATTTACTGAAGGCCGGATAGCCGGAAAGGCGGCGGTCAATTACGTGAACGATTTGGGTAGTGAGCTGCCTGAGGTAAGTGAGCGGGAGTACGAAGATTTGAAGAAGGTTGTCTTCCAGCCCATGGAAAACTACGAAGTTGGCCGCAATGAGATCGTCGCTGGAACTGTTTCGCCGAGTTATTTGCTCCCTCTACACGGTCTTCAGCGTCTCGAGAAGATCATGGACGAATACGTCGGCGGCATCAGTTCTCACTATACAACGAATGAACCCCTGCTCACTCGTGGGTTAGAGTTGCTGGGCATGCTGCAGGAAGACCTCGACCATTTAGGGGCAGAAGACTTGCACCAGCTTCAGCGCGCATGGGAACTTCAACATCGGGTTCTGGCCTCGGAGTGTGTGACCCACCATACGATGTTTAGGGAAGAAACGCGGTGGCCGGGGTACTACTATCGGGCCGATCATCCTAAGCTGGATGACAATGATTGGCATTGCTTCACCCTATCCCAATACGACCGGGACTCCGGGAAATGGGAAATGGAGAAGGCGCCCGTCTATCATATCGTTGACTAGATCGGGTCCGGGACACATCCTTTTGATACAGTGAGATTTTTTCTGGCGATGATTGAGGCCGACTGGTATGGCTCTCCCTCAGAGTGTTGGTCACAAAGTGACATCTTTTGGCTGATCTCGGTGACGTCATTGGCACCTGACGAGCCGGCGATGAGAACAGGAAGGTCGCTTTTAGGATCATGATCATCGCCCAGATCACCGACACCCACCTTGTAGCTGCCAACGCAGCCGACCCGATGTTTAACGCGCGGACAGAGAACCTTCGCGCGTGCGTAGCTGATATCAACGGCCTTGATCCCAAACCCAATGCCGTAATTCACACTGGCGATATCACCCAACACGGCAAGGCGGCGGAATTTGCCCACGCCCGATCGCTCCTTGCCAAATTAGAGGCGCCTTTGTACGTCATCCCTGGCAACCGTGATGGCCGCGCCGAAATGGCCCGGGCCTTTGCAAACGATGGTTATCTGTTGTCCGATTGTGCGTTTGCGCACTATGCGGTTGAGATCCATCCCGTGAGGTTGGTTGCGGTGGATTCTCTCTCCGACGATGGTAGTGCCAAGGGGGACCTTTGCGATGCCCGCCTGGCAATGCTCGACGCGACCCTGGCCGAAGCGCCTGCGCGGCCAACAGCATTGTTCATGCATCACCCGCCCTTCGACGTGTCTGCCGCTCCCGACCCGTTTGCGTACCAACATCGTAAGGCAGTGGCGGGTCTGGTAGCGGTTGTATTGCGGCATCCGCAGGTAGTCCGCATCTTTACCGGCCACATGCACCGCCCATGGACCGCAACGGTAGGAGGCGCTGCCGCGAGTACCGTTCCTAGTGTCGCCGTCGATCGGCGGTATGGACCCTATGCTGCAGCGATGGAGGGGCGGCCAGTCTACCAGGTGCACAGGTTCGAGGGCGATGGGGGATTTGTCAGCCAGACCCGCTTGCCTGCATCTGGTCTGCAGTCGTCCGACTCGTGCAGCTAAGTCTTTCCAATTTTTCTCGATCGTCTGGCTCTTCGTTGCACGTGGGTGTGGGCCTCGCGGTGGTTGCAGCTTTAGATCAATTATGGTCGGTTATTGACAATGTCAGGCTGTCCACGGCAAAAATTGGCTGAATAATGGTATTTTGAGAGGTTACATGGCTGGGCTCATACCGCCACATGGAAAAAGTCAACTCAATCCGTTGATTGCCTCTGAGGCCGGACACTCTGACGCGTTGACATATGCCGAGCAGTTGCGGAAGGTTCCGATGTCGAGCCGCGAGGTCTCTGATTTGCTAATGCTGGGTATGGGGGCCTATACGCCGCTAAAAGGGTTTATGGGAGAGGCAGACTGGCGCGGCTGTTGCCTTGATATGAAAACCGCGGATGGGTTATTTTGGCCGATCCCTATCACGCTTTCTTGCGAGAGCGACCTCGCCTCTGGTATTGCCGTTGGTGAGGAGGTGGCCTTGCTGGATGACACTGGCACGATTTTTGGCACCCTTGAGGTGACGGAGAAATATACGATCGATAAGGCGTTCGAATGCGCCCATGTTTACCGCACCACTGATGTTGCACATGCCGGTGTCGAGAAGGTGATGCAGCAAGGCGCTGTCAACTTAGCCGGACCGGTGATCGTGCTCAACGAAGGTCATTACTCGGAAACATACCCTGGTCTCTATTACCGTCCGGCCGAAACGAGAGCGCTGTTTCAGACTCAAGGCTGGAACACCGTCGCGGCCTTCCAGACACGTAATCCCATGCACCGTAGCCATGAATACCTGGCAAAAATTGCCGTTGAGATCTGTGACGGTCTACTCATCCATCAAGTCCTCGGCGCCCTCAAGCCGGGAGACATCCCGGCAGAGGTCCGCGTCGCTTCGATCAACGCCCTGGTGGCAAACTATTTTGTGCCTGGTACTGTAATTCAGGCCGGGTACCCCATCGAAATGCGTTATGCCGGGCCACGTGAAGCCTTGCTACATGCAGTGTTCCGGCAGAATTTTGGCTGCTCACATCTGGTTGTCGGGCGTGATCACGCCGGGTTAGGAGATTACTACGGACCGCTCGATGCTCATCACATCTTCGATCAAATTGATAAGGGCAGCTTGGAAATCCAGCCACTTAAGATTGACGTCACGTTTCATTGCTACAAGTGCGAAGGCATGGCGACGGGAAGAACCTGTCCGCATGGCGAAGAAGATCGACTGAACATCTCTGGCACCCGGCTGCGCGAGATGTTTGCTAACACGGAACCTATACCAAAGGAGTTTAGCCGGCCCGAGGTGCTCGATGTGCTGCAAACGTACTATGATAAATTGGATTGATGCCTACCTATGAAAAGAAAGGCAGTTCATTTTTACAGTGAATGAAACACAAGGTTGGAACGAGCCTCGTTTCGCAGTTACATTTGTTCTCTCTGAATGCGGTTCATATTTGAAGTAATTGTTTCTATCGATTTAATGGAGACGCTTATAAAGCGCTGACGCGCGAGCTAGCAGATAATTGCAATTTTGAAGAAGCGCGAATTCGGCTTAAAAAACAATTGGGTGGAGACCTTGGACCGAGACTTGGCTCGCAAAGGTGCGCAGGTTCACTGGCTGGATTTGGTTGATCGCTTGTAAGGAGTTTTCATGACTTTTGAGATCAAGACCACCGTTGTTGGCTCGTATCCCGCACCCGCTTGGCTGATTGCAGCGCCATCAGAGCAGGCCTTGACCGATGCCACCCGCGTGGTTTTGCACACTCAGGAGCAGGCCGGCATTGATTTGGTTTGTGATGGTGAAATGTACCGTTTTGATATCAATCATCCTGAAACTAATGGGATGATTGAATATTTTGTGCAGCCCATGGGCGGTATCCGAACCGAGGTCAGATTTTCCGAATTGCTAGATTACCGTGAGCAGCGGGGCATGGGGTTTCGTCGACGCCCACCAGCGGTGGTGGACAGCCCAATTACCGGTGGCGCCCTGGATCTTCCGGGTGCCTGTGAGGCTGCGAAGGCATTAACAACCAAACCGCTGAAATTCACCCTGACCGGGCCTCATATGCTGGCTAAAACAGTGGTGGATAAATATTATGGTGACGTGGTTGCCGTGGCAGATGCCATCGCCGATGTATTGGCTGACCAGGTGCGTCATTGTCATGCGAACGTGGTGCAGCTGGACGAGGCTAACCTGCCGGGCCATCCTGATGAATGGGAATGGGCGGCGGCGTCGATAAACAAGGTTCTGGATGCCGTCCCAGGCGTCGCAGCGGTACATCTGTGCTTTGGTAATTATGGCGGTCAGACGATCCAGCAAGGCAGTTGGGACAAAATGCTGGGCTATCTGAATGCTCTGCACGTGGACCACATCGTCATGGAAAACGCCCACCGACCTGTGGAAGAACTGGCCGCATTCAAAGAGTTGCGTGCCGAGATAGGCATGGGCCTAGGTGTTGTAGATATCAAACGCACGGATATTGAAAGCGCCGATGCCATTGCAAAAAAATTGGAACATGCCGCCAGCATATTAGGTGACGGCCGGA
>CAXGCE010000057.1:0-8563 GCA_964007795.1 uncultured Alphaproteobacteria bacterium
GTCGAAATAGCCGTCCCACAAATGGATGTCCCTATGGCAAATGCCCGAAGCCGTGACACGCAGCAGAACCTGGGTCCCTGTGGGTTCCGGCGTCTCGATTTCCCGTTCCTCCAACGGTTCGCCCCATTTCGTGATTTGATAGGCTTTCATAGTGTCCTCCCAAATTTTGTTGCCGCCAACCTATGTCAGCTCTGCCGTGCGGTCCAGTAGCGTCGATGCGAAATCGTGATAAGTTAGTCACCAACTGTAATGATTTCTCACAAAGGAAATGAGTATGGCGTTGAACTGTGATGGCAGCCTGAACAGGGACAAACATGGGTTCGACGCACCGGTGCCCGTGGATCATCCGGCACGAACAAATATTCCCGACAATCATACGGCCGGCCCCGCTATTGGCGAACGGTTGCCGGATTTCTCCTTACCCAACGCAGAGGGAAACATTGTCGAATTTCACAAGGATCGGGCCGGCGCCAAATCAGCGGTCGCCTTCTTCCGTTCCGCCGTGTGGTGACCCCCTTGCTGGACGCAGCTCGGGGAGTTGCGGGATGCATACGACAAATTCAAGGAAGCAGGCATCAGGCTCTACGCCATCTCCTATGACGACCAAGATGTCTTGGCCACATACGCACAGACCGAAAACATACCATTTCCATTATTGTCTGATTTGGATTCGGAGGTCATTCGCCGCTACGGAATTCTCAATACTCAGGTCAAACCGGGCGACGGCATTATTTACGGAATTCCTTATCCCGGCGTCTTTGTCACCAACGAAGACGGCCAGGTAATCGGGAAGTTTTTTCAGAACAACTACAAGAAACGTGACAGCGCCGAGATTATCATCGATGCAGCTTTGGGCAGGGTCCTGCTTGCCGACGACGCCCCACAAACTTCAGCGGACGATGGCGAAGGGGTCAAAATAACCACCACCTTGCACGGCGGCTCCGGAAGCCTTCGCCAAGGCATAATTCGGCAAGTCGTAGTGCGCTTCGAACTGCGGAAAGGGTTGCACATTTATGGAGAACCCGTGCCCGAAGGCATGGCACCAACGACGATCGACGTAACCGGACCACCGGGACTCGTGGTCGAAGCACCGCTCTATCCCCCCAGCCGGCCGTTGCGTTTGCAGGGCATGGACGTCGTGCTGCAGGTCTGGAGCGGAGTTGTGGATGTGCGAATCCCCGTATACGCCAACGGCGAATTAGCCAGCGAGGTTCGGCCCTTAGATCAGGACCGCGTCAAAGTCGTTGTCAATGTGAATTATCAGGCATGTGACGATGTAACCTGCCTGTTGCCCAAAACAAAAATTCTGGCACTGGAGGTGCCGTTGGCGGTCACTGACGTGCCCGCATTGCCAGTCCATATGGGCCACGGCCAGCGAGAAGGTCGCTTTGATGCCCGGGACCACATGAAGCGCCTGATACAGCGCAAGAAGGCCACCGGAACAAATCTTTAAGTCGGGGGCTCGGCTCGCTCGGTGAAGGCGATCTCGTCGCAAATTAACTCCTCCACCTGCCTCCGGTCGTAACCCAATGAGGCAAGAACATCACGTGTGGCGCTACCGAAATGGGGCGGTGTGCTGCGCACGCAGCCAGGAGTGCGACCCAGCTTGATGGGGATACCGGTACCGCGATAGCCATCAAGTTCCACCACCATTTCGGCGTGCCTAGTATG
Source organism: uncultured Alphaproteobacteria bacterium (assembly GCA_964007795.1). Classification (GTDB taxonomy): domain Bacteria; phylum Pseudomonadota; class Alphaproteobacteria. Next base: position 1,672 of record CAXGCE010000057.1, read on the forward strand.
AGGATGCTCAGCCACCTCTGGAATGGTCAAGACAGCCCCTGCCGGCGCACCCTTTATAAGCAGATCCGAAGAAACATCCTCTGCCACCCGGTCTCTAAGGGCCTCTGTAATTGCCTCATCCAAGTCATTACGGTTCTCCACTCGCTCGGGATTATGCAGGAAGCGCGGATCAGTGGGCCATTCCGGATGACCTAGAATTTCCGCCAGCAATCTGAATTGGCGGTCATTGCCAATGGCCAGGAAAAGCAGGCCCTGTTTTGTAGGATACTGACTGTAGGGTGAAATATTGGGATGGGAATTGCCGGTCAGGACAGGCGCCTGACCGGACATGAAATAATTTGCCGCCTGAGGGTGTAGCAAGGCCACGCCAGTATCAAACAAGGCGGTATCCACTCGCTGACCCTTACCTGATTTGCGCCTTTCCTCCGCCGCCAGTAATATGCCAATTGCCGCATACAGACCCGTGGCCAGATCAATAATCGGGACGCCGATCCGCGTCGGTCCGCTTTCTGGTGCGCCGTTAACGGAGATTTGCCCCGAAAGCGCCTGGGCCACCGCATCATAACCGGGAAAGCCACCAAACGGTCCACTCGAACCGAAACCAGTGATTGAGCAATAGATTAGTGACGGGTATTTCTTGGATAGAACGTCTTCATAACCGATGCCCCATTTTTCCAGGCTACCGGCCTTGAAGTTGTCGATCATCACATCGGCGCCATCCAACAGCCTGAACAGCACTTCTTGCCCCCGCTCAGTACCCAGATCCAGGCCAACGGATTGTTTATTCCGGTTCACGCCCGAGAAATAGGCTGAAAGCCCTTCCTTGAATGGTGGACCCCAGTCACGCACCTCATCTCCCTGTGGTGGCTCCACCTTGATCACCTCAGCTCCGTGGTCAGAAAGTAACTGTGTGCAAAATGGCCCGCCCAAAACACGGGTTAAATCCACGATGCGAAATCCAGCCAGGGCGCCGCCGGTACTTGGGTCTGTCATAGGAAATCCTATTTTAGAAAAACAGACCTCAATCTACCACATGGAGCGAGTGCATGCTCAAAAGACCATGCTATGTTAGGCACATGGGAACGCATAATATTTTTCGCATCGGCACCGGTGCGGGATTTTCCTCAGACCGATTGGAACCGGCTGTAGATCTCGTCCGCCACGGTAATTTGGATGCGATCGTTTTCGAATGCGTCGGCGAACGCACTCTAGCTTTCGGTCACCGCGACCGCCGAGCCAATCCGGAATTGGGTTACAACCCGCTATTGGAACGGCGCATGCGAACGGTGCTGCCTCTGTGCAACGCTGTTGGCACACGGATCGTTACAAACATGGGCGTTGCCAACCCGCTAGCTGCGGCGCAACGCACAGCAGAAATTGCAGCTGAGTTGGGCCTGACAGGCCTAAAAGTAGCCGCCGTAACCGGCGACGAAGTGAACCGCCTAGTCGGTCCGGACACGCAATTGTTGGAACCTGCCTGCAAGTTGTCGGAAACCGGCCGGCAGATGTTGGCTGCAAACGCCTACCTAGGAATCGAGGCAATTCTGCCAGCGATTGAGGCCGGAGCAGATGTGATCATCACCGGCCGGGTGGCCGATCCATCGCTGTTCCTGGCACCCTTGGCGCACCATTTTGAATGGGATTTGCAGGACTGGCAGACCATGGGCGCTGGCACGGCGGTGGGCCATCTGCTGGAATGCTCGGCTCAGGTAACCGGTGGCTATTTCGCCGATCCAGGCCACAAGGTAGTGCCAGACCTTGCAAATGTCGGCTTTCCGCTGGCTGAGGTGGATGCAAATGGCGATGCCGTAATTACCAAATTGTCCGATAGCGGAGGTTTAGTCAGCCAACGCACCGTAAAGGAACAATTGCTGTACGAAGTTCACGATCCGGCTGCCTATGTGACCCCGGACGTAACAGCAGACTTCTCACAAATCACTTTGACCGACGATGGTAACGACCGGATCCGCGTGAACCAGGCCGATGGCGCTCCGCGACCGGAGCAGCTAAAGGTGACGGTAGCATTTGACGGCGGCTATCTGGCTGAGGCAGAGGTCTCCTACGCGGGACCGGGCGCGGCGGAGCGGGCGCAGCTAGCCGGCAAGATTGTCGCCGAGCGGATGGAAACACTGCATCACAGCAACGGTCCGATACGAATTGATCTTATCGGAGTTTCGGCTTTGCACGGATCCGCCGTCAACTACCCGAATGACGCACAAGACGTACGCCTACGTTGTGCCTCGCGTGCCTCATCTGAAAGCGAGGCTGAGCTACTACTGTGGGAGGTTGAATCGCTGCTATGCTGCGGCCCCGCAGCTGGCGGCGGTTACCGCGGCCACATTACCCCTTCGGTAATCACCTATTCCGCTTTTGTTGACCGGGAGGAAGTGCAACCGGGCCTGGATTTACTGACCGCATGAACCAGCATGTTCAACTGCGCGAAATTGCCCATGGTCGTTCCGGGGACAAAGGCAACCGCTCCAATCTTTCGCTCTTTGCATACGACCCAGCCCATTATGAGATCCTGCGTCAACAGGTGACACCGGAGAGATTGCATCAAGAATTCGGCGGCATACTGCGCGGACTGATCAAACGCTATGAGCTACCCAATCTGCATGGTCTGAACTTCGTCATGGACCAGGCCTTGGAAGGTGGCGTCAATGAATCCCTAAATCTGGATGGTCACGGAAAGTCCTGGAGCACCATGATCCTGGCCCTGGCGATAAAACTACCCTAGGCTGATCAGTCGTTCTACTGATTGATCAGACTGGGCAGCCAGAGAATGATCCCCGGGAAGGCCAAAAAGAGTCCGACCGTTGCAACATCGGCAACGAAGAAAGGCGCAATACCCCGGAACACATCTCCCAGTGGTATATCTCGTCTAACTGCGGCCACCACATAGCAATTGAGCCCAACCGGCGGCGTGATCAGGCACACTTCGCACATTTTGACGACAATTATCCCAAACCAGATCGGGTCGTAGCCCAGTGCAATCACCGCCGGATACACCACCGGCAAGGTCAGCAACAGCATACCGATCGCATCCATGAACATGCCAAGCACAGCATAACCCAGCAGGATGCCGATCATGATAATTACCGGCGGAAACGGCAGTGTCACGATCCATTCGGCAAAAGCCTGCGGCAGTCCGGCATAGCCGAGGAATCGGACGAATATCAAGATGCCCCAGATCAGCGCAAAAATCATCACCGTAAGCCTGGCAGTCTCTTCCAAGGCGGAGCGCAAATTCTTCCAAGACATGCCGCGTACAATGGCCATTATCAGTACGACAAACGCACCAAGAGCGCCTGCTTCCGTCGGCGTCGCGGTACCGGAATACATTGAATAGAAGATGATCGCGACCACGGCGATAATGGGTAGTGTGCCGGGCAGACTGGCGAGTTTCTCTTTCATTGGCGGCGAAGGGATCGGCCTGCCGAGTTCCGGTTTAAGCTTGCATTGGCCAATGATCAGAGCCGCGTAAACCAGCGCCGAAACTACGCCCGGCACAAAGCCAGCCATGATCAAGGTGCCAACTGATTCTTCGACAATGATAGCGTAAATCACCAAGATCGCGCTCGGCGGTATCAACGAAGCGAGGGTGCCGCCCGCGGCGACCACGCCGGCCGCCAGCCTCCTGTCGTAACCTGCATCAAGCATATGCGGGATCGCGACACGACTGAACACCGCGGCCGTCGCCGTACTGGCGCCGGAAACGGCTGCAAACCCTGCAGTGGCGAAGACACTGGCTACTGCGAGGCCGCCCGGAACCCAGCCGACCCAAGCCTTCGCCGCTCGGAAAAGGGCGTGGGTCAATCCCGCATGGTAGGCGATGAAGCCGATCAAGATAAACATCGGTAATACACTCAGGGCGTAGTTAACCGATTTCGAATGCGGGACGGTGCCGCCGATGCCGGCGCCCGCGTTCCAACCAATGATATAAACGACACCAATCACGCCGACGATGGCGGCAACAACATAGATCCGCACGCCGGCAAATACCATCAACAGCAGGGCACCGGTGCCTACCAAGCCAATTTCAAATTCAGTCATCTACTGGCTCCTCACATCACCCGTAATCACCACTTTTTCTTCTTCTCCTGCTAGGCCGGTATCGATCTCATGCTGGGCCTGCTCATCCACCGTTTCAATTATTGGAATAGCAATTGGATCCGCATCGGGATAAAGGAAAAGTCGAAAATATCCCACCAACTGGATAGTGAAACGCACTAACAACATGGCGAAGGCGAACGGAACGAGTAGCTTCGACGGCCAGATCGGCAGCTCGATGTCCATCGAACTGTCACCAACACAGAATGGAAACGAACAATCAAAAGAACGGAGAAAGTGCGTGTAGCTGTAGTACATCAGCACGGCGATGATATACATCGCGATCAGGATGCCGATGCATTCAAGAAACCAAAGCGCCCGGCCCTTAAATCTGCCGATGATGATTTCCATGCGAACGTGACCGCCGAGCTTCTGACAATAGGAAATGGCGAGGAAGGCAAAGACGACCATGGCAAATTCGACGAGGTCGACATAACCGGGGACTGGAAAATTTATGACCTTTCGCCCGAGGACCTGAAACACACCCAGGAACATCAGGCCCATAATGACGATACCGGCTAATAAATTTAACAATTTTTCAAATTGAAAATAATAACTGTCGACGTTCGACAGAAGCCTTGCTCCCGGAGAGAGCGCAGCGATGTCCTGATCTGACATAGGAATTCATCCAATCAAAGTGCGGGCAGCCGACCCGCAAAGACAAGCGACACAAGACCGCCGGCGGTAAAACCGGCGGCCTTGCGTTGACAATAACCTTTACTTCGATGCTTCTTTAGCTGTCTTGAGTACGAGATCCAGCAGTTCCTGAGCAGGAATGTGCTTCGCGTTCTCTTTTACCCAATCATTCCAGAGCGGTTGGCCACCGATACGCCGGAACTCGGCCATCTCAGCCTCATCGATCTTGACGCCCACAAGTTTCGGATTGGCAGCCCATTTTGCCAGGTTCTCTTTATCCTTTGTGGAATAAGCAATTTTTTGGGCATTGGACGCACCAGCCTTAATGTCGTTCAACAGTTTCTGGTACTGCTTGGGAAGCTTGGCCCAGGCGTCCGTGTTAAAGACGATCGGACAGTTCACCGTGCCAAGTACCATGTTGGTTGTGTACCAGTCCGAGACCTCATCTAGCTTGTAAGCGCTGAAAGTATAGGTGAAGGGGAAGCCGATAGCATCCACCGTACCACGTGACAGGGCCGTGTAAGTCTCGGAGGCCGGCATCGTAGTCGGCACGGCGCCAATCGCCTTGGCAGCGCGGCCCATGCCGCCCAGTGCCCTAAGCCGCTTGCCTTTGAAATCCGACACCTTCGCGGGCGGCGTTCCTTTACCCATATATTCGTACTGCGGAAGAACATTGGGCATATAAAGGTGCGCGTTCCACTTGGCCAAGGCCTTCTTGGCTGATGGGTGGTTGTATACCGCATTGTGCACCTTGAGCATTACGTCAAGATTAATAAGCGGCAGGAATGGCAAATCAAGAACGTTTAGGGGCCTGTTCTTGCCAGGATGATAAGCCGCGCAAAATAGTGCCGCTTCAAATGCGCCTATCGAAATGCCGTCGAGGTTTTCTTTACTCTTGGAGAGCTGTCCACCGTAATAGAGTTTAATATTGAATTTGCCGCCAGTCCGCTTGGCCACTTCAGAGGAGATGTATTCAAGGCCCTCTGAAAAAGCCCGGCGTTTGCCCCAAAGTGACAGGCGCCACGTGACCTCTGGTCCTTCGACCATCGCCGCATGTGACACCGTCGGTAGCGAGACCGATGTAAACGTAAATGTGAATGCACCCAACGCAAGGGCGCCAAGCGATAAGATAGATTTCCGCATTTTGTTCTCCCTGTTGTGTTTCCGTTATAGCACCAAATTGCAGATGGTAACTGTTATCACAGACCGCCCGGTAGGTCAAAAATTCTGGCATGCAGGACTAAGTGATCGTTTGCCGCCGTAAACAGCCATATTAGGCAAAAATACGCCCTTCACACGTTCATTCATTTACCTTGGTCGTATGGAGTATAGTTAAAAGGATTTGCGAAGTAGGAGATTGAGCGAATGCGGCCATTTGAAGGTATCCGAGTGATCGATATGACACATGTTCTGGCTGGACCATTCTGTACATATCAATTGGCAGTACTAGGTGCAGATGTCATCAAGGTCGAACCGCCAGAAAGCCCGGATATGACCCGTCAAGTGGGAGCGACGCCAGATTTCAATGACGAATTTTACGGCACCTATTTCATGGCTCAGAACGCCGGCAAGCGGGCCTTTTCACTGAATATTAAAACTGACAAAGGCAAACACATTTTGAAACAGCTTATCGCTACCGCTGATGTACTCGTAGAAAACTACAGAGGCGGTTCGTTGGAACGACTGGGATTGGGCTATAAGGACCTTTCATTATTATACCCGACTCTTATCTATTGCTCCCTCACCGGCTTTGGTCATACGGGTCCCAAACGCTCGGATCCGGCGTACGACGTCATCATACAGGCTTTTTCGGGTATCATGGCAATGAACGGGGAGATAGATGCACCACCCGTTCGCGTGGGCCCGCCTATGGTCGATTATGGAACAGGATCCCAAGCGGCGTTTGCAATTTCGGCGGCATTGTTTCAGCGCGAGCAATCCGGCAAAGGACAGCATATAGATGTCTCCATGCTGGATGCCGCACTAATGTTGATGAGTGCAAATGTCGCAGCAACCCAGGCCGATGGCAATCCACCTCGGGCGCAAGGCAATGCTCACCCCCATTACGCGGGCTACGCCACTTATGACACGAAAGACGGGTTATTGATGGTCGGCGCCTGGACAAACCAACAGATGAGCACCTTAT
>CAXGCE010000058.1:0-8561 GCA_964007795.1 uncultured Alphaproteobacteria bacterium
GTCATCACTACCGTCCACCAGCCTGTCCCGGGCGACGCGAGCCATCCGCGCCCACATGAAACCGATGGCCACAGTGCCCATTAGGCGCAGAAAATCTACGGATGCAGCGCCGGCTTCCTCATGCTTCTGGATGGCATTTTGGGCTAGCCACATGGTAGTCGCCATTAAATCATCCAGCCCCGATTGCAGGGGCTTGATAAATTCCGCCATCTCATCATCCGATTGCCCGGAAATGAAAGCACCGATAACCGCGAACAAGGCGCGGGCCGGACGGCCGTTATCCACGCCCATACGCCGGCCTACCAGATCCAGGGCCTGGACGCCATTAGCTCCCTCGTACAATTGCGAGATTCGGGCATCGCGCACGAATTGCTCCATGCCTTGTTCGTGGATGTAGCCGTGGCCGCCGAAACACTGCATGGCCATGTTGGCGCATTCGAAACCCACGTCGGTGAAATGCGCCTTAACCACGGGTGTCAGCAGGTTGAATAGATCGCCGACCTGTTGCTTGCGCTCTTCGTCCCCGTCGAAGCGACCCACAGTGGCCTCATGGCACAACCACATTAACAGAGCCCGGGCGCCTTCATTGAAAGCCCGCATATGCAATAGCATACGCCGTACATCGGGGTGGACAACGATGGGATCGGCAGGTTGGTCGGGGTATTTGGCGCCGCCCAGGGCCCGGCCTGCAGTCCGTTCGCGGGTATAGTTGGCTGCGTTCTGATAAGCGACTTCAGACAAGGCGATGCCCTGGTATCCAACACCAATACGGGCGCCGTTCATCATTTGGAACATGCCCGCCATGCCGGCACCAGAACTGCGCTTTTTCTTCTTGCTATCCTCGCCCACCTCCTGCGGCTTCGGTTTTGGCCCTAGGCGATGACCGATGGCGCCCTCATAATGCAACACAGCAGTGGCAGAACCCTTAATTCCCATCTTGTGCTCAATGCCGCCACAGATCACGTTATTGCCCTGCCCCAGAGTACCGTCGCCATTGACCTGGATTTTTGGCACCAGGAACAGCGATACAGCCGCGAGGCCCTCGCCTTCCCCTTCAACCTTTGCCAACACCAAATGGACGATATTATCCGTCATGTCATGATCGCCACCAGTGATAAAGATTTTAGTGCCGGTGATGGCATAGGTACCGTCGTCTTGCTCCACCGCCTTGGTGCGCATCAGTTTTAGATCCGTACCGCAATGGGGTTCAGTGAGGTTCATGGTGCCAGTCCATTCTCCTGACATCATCTTAGGCACATAGATCTGTTTCAGATGATCCGGTGCGATCGACTGGATGACGCTCGCCGCACCGCCCGACAAACCCACATATGTTGATAATGACAGGTTAGACGACATGGTCATTTCACTGATTGCCATCCCCAAGACGTCCGGCAGGCCCTGCCCACCCCAGTCCGGAGATGAGGAAATGGCGTTCCAGCCCCCTTCATAGAATGCTTCGAATGCCTCCTTGAAACCCGTTGGGGTGCGCACTACGCCATTTTCGAAACGGCAGCCTTCCTTATCGCCAACTTGATTCAAAGGCTGCCAGATCTCCTCTGTGATCTTAGCCCCACCCTCCAAAATCGCATCCACAAGATCGTCGCTGACGTCACCATAGCCGGGGATTCCCTTGCAATCGGTAATCGCCAACAACTCGTTCAAGATGAAACGCAGCTCTTTGATCGGAGCATTGTAGGTAGGCATGGGATTAGCTCCCTTTCGAAAATCCAAGAATAGTAAGCGATTGCGTCCACAAATTTTCAAAATTCGACATCTGGCGACAGACCTGCACCGATAGCCAGGCCAATAGATGGCCCCAATGGGCATTGATGAGGACTTCGAATTCGTGTTTGTACAGTATATGGTCCCGTAAGGCTTGTCCTTCCGCTTTGGTACCCAGCAAAACCGACATGGGTTCCAGCTCGACGGGCCCATCATGGACAGCAGTGCGCCTATCGAACCGCTAAATTATTTACAAAATTGAGCTGCAGTCTCACGGCCTGATAGTGTTTATGGGCCACTACTTCCTCGCCACCTATCCGATTAAAGAATTCTGAAGCAGAGTCCAAGCACAGAGCTGGCAGAAAATACTAGATCCCAGCCTTACCAGACTCCACACCGATGCCAACCCCTAGCCGCCTGGATAGATCCGACCGAAGTCAGACCCTGGTGAGGACTGCCCATATTCACGATCCTTTAGGTAACCGTCAGGCTAGCTCGCCCCAAACCGTCGACTTCCGTCACAATGTGATCACCGGGCTGCAACCATTTTGTGGTGACGATTGATCCAGTTAGAACTATGTCGCCCATCCGCAGCATAGTGCCCCTTTCATTTAGGTTATTGGCAAGCCAAGCTAGGGGTACGAACGGATGTCCCAAAGCATCGCCTCCAACACCTTCGCCAACGACATCGCCGTTGATCAGCATGCGGCCCGGTAAGCCTGCCAGATCAAGATTTTGCCAATCAGATACGCGCTCGCCCAAGACGCATCCAGCATTGAAGGAGTTGTCGGCCACCAACAACGGCGCATCGACCAAACCGTAGTCGATTGCTCGGTCGTCGACAATTTCTATGGCCGCCATGCAGGCTGCAACGGCCACCTGAATATTATTTCGGTCATATGGCCCATCAGAGATTGGCAGGTCATGGGCGATACGCACGGCAATTTCGGATTCTACGCCGATGTTGACGAATGCGTCGTGGGCCACCATGGCAGGATCATGATGAATGCGATTTGCAAAAATAGCGCCTTCGCACGGTTGGGAGACGCCCACCAATTCCTGCATCACCTTGGATGTCAGAGCGACCTTCCAACCGGCAACTTCGCCCGCGCCCGCCTCGACCCACAGGGCCTGCAAAGCATCTTGCACTCGGTAGGCAGCATGCATGTCCTTGGGCGTAATGGTCTCGGGAAGTAGAGCACCCTGATCACCATTTTTGGCCGCCCGAAACAGGTGCCGTGCCGCACCACCAATAGGGTCGATTGCCATGCGCCTTATACCTTTTCCGCCACCAGCATGGTGAATACCCCTCCAATCGGCTCGCGAATAATCTCCTTCAATCCAGCCTCCTCAAACAGCTCCGTTTGCATCTCGAGCGTCGGCACCAAATTACCCCAAATTAGCTCGTTAAATTGAGTCTGTACGGCGAAGTTATAGCTGGGATCACGTAGGCCAGCCAAATCCGAAGGATAGGTTTCATCTATGATAAACAGCTTGCCGCCCGGTTTCAGGCATCGCGCTACATCCTTGACCACCTCGGCACGTATGCCGTCGTCGATTTCATGCAATACCTCGAACATGGTGGCCAGATCAAATTCCCCTTTTCGGCCAATCATTGTTCCATCGACGGCAGCAACCGTCACTCGATCCGAAACGTCGCTTTCCCCAATGTTGGCCTTAGCCGCCTCAATGCCGTACGGGTCGATATCCACTCCATGACAGCGACAATTAGGCCAAGTCTGAGCGATCTTGATCATAAGACCACCAACACCACAGCCCACGTCCAGTACCATTGCACCGGATTCCAATGTTTCCTTTAGGCCAGGAATGCCCGCCAGAATTCGCCTAGCCACGACTGTATGAAATCCCGCCGTCGCAGCCCCTACATGGCGAGAGAATTCATCGCCATGCTCTTGAAACCGGTGGGTGCCGCCAGTGCGGAAATGTTCTGGATAGCTGCGTAGATCGTCACTGCCGTAGCGTGCCGTAGTAACCACGTATGGCGCCAGATTTCGGGGATCATTACCATCCACCAGCAACTTATCCATCATTTCTGACAGGCGGAAACAGTCCGTATCACCAGCCTCCAACAGGCCGTAGTGGTAGCCGGTACGGCACCAAACATCTACGTAAGGCGGATGCAACCCCAGTCCGACGGCCAGATCAGCCGGTGTGGCACCCTCCTCTCCCGCGTCATCAATTTTTGCGAACAGTCCAAGTTCCGTGCCAATCGCCATGTGATGGACGGCGTGGAAGCCTCTCAAATAATCCCACATTAGATCGGTAGGTTCGATTGCCGGGTTCTGGGGCATAGTGTATATCCCCTCTCCTATTTGAGAGCTGCTAAAGCAGCCGTAAAACCGGCCAGGGACACTGGCACGGTGATACGCTGTTGGCGACTATCATGAAATGCCAACTTAGCCTGGTGACCCGCCCTCATGTTCTTCAAAAGATTTCCAATTAAGGCCACGCGCGTATGGCAGCCATTGGGCAAACAAATTTCAACGGGAATTTTTAGGGTTTCCCCATCGTCGATCTGCATAAACAGCCCAGCTGGCAAATATATACCAAGGGGAAGTGTTAGAAAAACCATAGCCGGCTTTTCTGGCTCGGGGTAACGGACACCGATGCGCAATACCTCACGCTTGGCCTTGGTGCTTTTGGCTATTTGTACAATGAAACAACGTTCCGGATCGTTATCGTCTTTCCGTTCGCAACGCAGACGCCAATCTTGAAAATCCCTTTCCCGTGCCGAAGCGGCCTGGGCAGGGTTCCAAATTATCAATAAGAAAAGCAATGCCGAAAAGGCAGCAGCAAATTGGACCCGAAGGAACATCTTTCCATCCCGAACAAAGGGCAAATTTCTTTAGTAGAACTGTAACCGCTTTGCGTCTTTCGTCCAAGCCAGCCGCTTGGCATAATAGTACCACTGTTCTTTCGAGACTGTTCAGCTATGACGAGACTATCACTGACCCCCGCCAACACCTGTCCCACAAGTGGCATGAGCGGCTGCTTTGTTGGTCGCGTCTGGCTGCCCGGTGACAGCGGTGGGCCGACACCAGTCTTGGTCACCGACGAAGGGGTGTTTGACATATCCTCCGTCTCGCCAACTCTGTCGGGACTATTAGCGGCGGACGACCCCTACGCGGCGGCACGATCCGGCAAAGGGCAGGAGCTGGGAGATGTCGCCGATATCCTTGCCAATACTGCCTTTCAAGATCACGACCCGGACAAACCCTATTTCCTGGCACCGGCGGATTTGCACGCGCTGAAGGCCTGTGGCGTCACCTTCGTGCGTTCGATGCTGGAGCGGGTAATTGAGGAACAAGCCAAGGGCAACCCGGATCAAGCAGCGGAAATCCGTAATTTAATCAGTACGGAGATTGGACAGTCTCTGGCCGACGTCGTGCCCGGTTCCGAAGAGGCCGCACGGATCAAAACAGTCCTCACGAAACGGGGTCTGTGGTCCCAGTATTTGGAGGTCGGCATCGGCGCCGACGCAGAAGTCTTCACTAAATCCCAGCCCATGGCGGCAGTGGGTACAGGGGCTGAAATCGGTATTCATCCCAATTCCATTTGGAACAATCCGGAGCCGGAAGTCGTGCTGGCAATCGCGCCCTCAGGCAATATCGTTGGGGTCACCTTAGGCAACGACGTCAATCTGCGTGACTTCGAAGGGCGAAGCGCCCTGTTATTGGGCAAGGCCAAGGACAATCGCGCATCTTGCGCCATTGGACCGTTCATCCGCTTGTTTGATGAGGGCTTTAAACTTGATCATGTGCGGGAAATGGAGATTGGGCTCTCCGTGACGGGCACGGACGGTTTTGAATTGTCCGGCCATTCTTCAATCTCCGAGATCAGCCGGGATTTAGCAGATTTGGCTGTCTATGCCTGCGGTTCCCACAATCAGTATCCCGACGGCCTGTTGCTATTCACCGGCACCATGTTCGCGCCGACAAAGGACAGAGATGCTCAGGGCCAGGGGTTTACCCATCACATTGGCGATATCGTCACCATATCTAACCCGCTGCTTGGTAGCCTGATCAACCAAGTCAATCACACGGACAAAATTCCGCCATGGACATTTGGCATCGGTGCGTTGATGGCCAATCTGGCGAAAAGAGAGCTGCTTTAAAACCGGGTACCCGCGAACGATTGACGGGTATTTCCACCGCCACGGTAACCATGCAGCTATTGAAACGTGGTCTACGGTACTGTTTCATCCTTGGCGCCCGGGCGTTGCAACCTAATGATTGCCATTTCGTCGCCGAGGCCTGCACCCTGCGCTTCATCCCTATGAAGGAAGATTTGAGCAAGGTGGAGGTGTTAGGCGACCCCAATTATCCGCCCCGCGAAGCGGTGGAGAAATTTCCGACCGGCATGGCACTGGTTATCGATGCCCGCGGAGAGTTGGGAGCCGGCGTGATCGGTTATATTCTCGCGGCACGCATGCAGGAAAGGGGCGTCACGGCCGTGGTCAGGGACGACCCGATGCGTGACGGCGTGACCGTAGCAGCCGTTCCTTACCCAATTTCTGCCCCGGTTTCGCTGCGCCGGCCAGCCTGCACGTGCATTTTGGCGCTGACCTGCAATGTCCCATCGCCTGTGGCGGCGCTGCCGTCATGCCCGGTGATGTTTTAGTTGGCGACTGCGACAGCATCGTGGTCATACTGGCCGCTATGGCGGATCAGGTTGCCACCGACGGGACAGAGCAGGAGCGCCTTGAAAGATACTTGAAAGCCCGGATCGAAGCAGGGCATCCCGCTATTGGCACATACCCACCGAACGCCGCGACCTTGTCTGCTTATGCGAATTGGAAGGAAGACCATCAGGCTTCCTGAATAGCTCCCTCACCCTGCGTGTTCGTTAGGGCCGAAAGCATATTTTCCACGATGTCCTGATCCAGCCCACGGGTAATGAAGACGATACGCGAGCGGCGCTCATCATCCGGCCATGAATCCAATTGTACGGGCGGGTGAAACATATGTTGGACGCCATGCACCACGACAGGCGTCTCGCTTTCCAATACGTTCAGTATGCCCTTGATACGCAGAATATCGTCACCTCGGTAGGTCGTAAGCATTTCTAGCCAACTGGCTACCTGGTCCCACGGCAGACATTCTTCGAGATAGACGCAATAAGCCTGAACCTGATCATTGTGCCGGTTCACATCGTGGTTATGCTGATGATGTTCATGCTCCTCAGCATAAGCTTCAGCGCGCAACCAGCGCTGTGCGTCTAGGCTCTTGGTTTTGGGATCATACAGGCCGGCATTAAATAGTAGGTCCGGGTGAATTTCACCGTGCTCCGTATGATGAATTCTCGCCGCCGGGTTCAATCTCCTCAAACGCACTTCAAGACCAGCAATTTCTTCCTGGTCCGCAAGATCAACCTTGGTGATAACGATCCGATCCGCGACAGCGGCTTGTTTCACGGCCTCGTCATGTTTGTTCATCGTATCCGACGCCAACTTGGCGTCCGCTGTGGAGATGACCCCGTCCAGACGGTAACGGCTCATCAAGAATGGGTCGGACATCAAAGTGTGCAGAATAGGCGCAGGGTCCGCCAAGCCTGTGGTCTCAATGACCAGCCGATCAAAATCGGGAATTTCTTGTTTCGCTCGACGTTTGAACAGATCTTTCAGCGTATCCACCAAATCGCCACGGATGGTACAGCACAAACAGCCCGACGACATCAGAACCACATCATCGTCTACATGCTCCACGAGCAAATTATCGATACCGATCTCGCCAAATTCGTTGATTACCACGGCAGTCCTGTCCATGTCGGGATGCTGTATCAGACGGTTTAATAGCGTAGTCTTTCCACTACCCAAAAACCCCGTAACCACTGATACGGGAAGGCTATCCACTTGAACTGTCGTCATTGTCTTGTCCTTCAAAAGGCTTGGATTGCAGCTCTACCACCCACAGAAGATTGGCGCAAACCACGCGGCTGTGTGCGCGCAAGCCAAATAAACAGGCTCCATACCAACCGTCTGTTCTAATTCGCCGTGCTAGCAGTCGGAACTGGAAATACCAATTAGACTACTTAAGCATAAACAACCACGATCCACAGTTTGTTAGATCAAAGGCGCCCTTCGCTCTGGACAAGGGTTCGGTGCAGTGCCCGCGCCTCCCGAAAAGCTGCGACGGCCAATACACCCATAAATATTGGACCAGGAATAGCGACTTCGTTTGCATTATGCTGTCTGACATGATCGATATTCTGTTTGACGGGCCCGATGAAAAGTCGGCTAAACATACATTGATACTTGCCCATGGCGCCGGAGCGCCCATGGATAGCGGTTTCATGAATGTCTTCGCTGCCGGCATAGGTGAACGTGGTATTCGGGTGGCGCGCTTTGAATTTCCGTATATGGATGGCCGCCGGGTGACCGGCAAGAAGCGCCCGCCGGATCGTCAGCCCATATTATTGCAAACCTGGCGGGAGGTCATTGCACAGATTGGCGGGAGTGCTGTGAACATCGGTGGAAAGTCTATGGGCGGACGCATGGCCACCTTATTAGCAGCGGCGGATGACGCACCTCCGATTAGGCGTCTGATCTGCCTTGGGTATCCTTTCCATCCGCCCGGCAAGCCAGAAAAACAGCGCACTGGCCACCTGTCTTCCCTATCCGTCCTCACTCTGATGATCCAAGGCGACCGGGACGCCATGGGCAACCGTGAGGAGGTGGAAGGATATCCTTTATCCCGGTCGATCCAGCTTCACTGGTGCCCTGACGGCAATCATGATCTGACCCCCCGCAAGAAGTCCGGGTTCACAAAAAATGGGCATTGGGAAGCCGCCATAAACACCGTGGCAACATTTTTGAGTTG
>CAXGCE010000059.1:0-8486 GCA_964007795.1 uncultured Alphaproteobacteria bacterium
CGATGCTCTGCGATGGCATCTCGAAATGTGTCATCGTCCCGGGCTACGGGATGGCGGTCTCGCAGTGCCAGCACCAGGTTCGCGAGTTCGCCGAAATTCTGGAGGCGCGTGATTGCGAGGTAAAATACGGCATCCACCCGGTTGCCGGGAAAGATCCTGTTGGACGCCGGGGGACGAACGTTCCTCTCCTGGGTTTTGCAGCGGTGCCTTCTGATCCCCGGCGTTGATGTCGTGTGTTGCGCGACATCCTCCGAACCGGATTGCGACCCGATTGCCGCCGAGGCGGAACGACAGGGTGCTCATGTATTTCGCGGTTCGGAAACGGATGTTCTCAACCGATATCGCGGCGCCGCAGACGCGGTCGGCGCCGACACGGTCATAAGGATCACCATGACGGCGCAGCCACGCCACGGCGGCATCACCTCCGTCCTTATAATTCAGACCATGAACTGGCACCACGCCTTCACGGTAGAGTTTCATGAATAGCGGATGTTCCGCCTGGCAGGACACGCACCAAGATGCGAAAACATTAACCAACGAAACCTGGCCCTTCAGGTCGGTAGTCTTTAGACCTTTTTGCCGCTCAGGTAGGGCCGGCAAATCAAATTGTGGCGCATTTTTCCCAATGAGAACCGATGGGATCTCCTTGGGACTTAGACCTAACCCAACAAATAAGAACCCACCAATAACAAGGGCAATCACCAGAGGGATTAAACTTGGCCAAAAAGACCTGGGGCCTGCATCAGTTTTTGTCGCCATTTTGGTACCAATAATTAGTCACCAGCCGCCACTGGCACGGCGTTCCTTCGCACACTACGGGGCCCGCGACGGGCAGGGGCACCAACTCGATGACGGCGATCAGTCAAGGAAACCAAACCACCAAAAACCATGATCAAGGCACCCAGCCAGATCCAATGTATCATTGGCTTGTAGTAAAACCTGGTGGACCAGGCTCCGTCATCGGTCGGATCACCAATTACGGCATAAAGATCGCCACTCCAGCCAGTACGAATTGCCGCCTCGGTCGTATCCGTCGGTGGATCCGGGTATTTGCGCGATTCTGGTTTCAGAAATGCCACCTGCGCTCCATCCTGCGTTACCCGAAATGTACCGCCGACCGCTGCATAGTTAGGCCCTTTAAATTGAGCCGCCCCCACGAACCTGAAATCGAAGCTACCTACTGTCACGCTTTCTCCAGGGCGCATAATCTGAAGTTTTTCCACTTGCCAGGCAGACGAAGCAACAATCCCTATGATCACAACCCCGGCGCCCGCATGTGCGAACGTCGTCCCCCATGCGGATCGTGGTGAACGTCGAAACCGCCGCCAGCTTTCAATTGCCGGAACCCTAAATATACGCATGCGATGGGCCGCCTCCTCCAGAGCCGCGGCGATCATCCAGACGCCCAGTGCCAAACCCGGAATTGCCAACCAGGGTCCGTCAAAAGCTAGTGCCAGAGTTAGAAGTAGAGCAATGACCGCAGCAACGATTGCAAATTTTAACCTCTGAACCGCGCCAAGGAGATCAGCTCGTTTCCAGCGCAACATTGGTCCGATAGCCATGAACATGAGGGCTGGCAACATTAACAGTCCGAAAGTCGAATTGAAGTACGGCGGCCCTACTGTAATTTTTTCTCCCGTGAGGGCATCCAAGAACAAGGGATAAAGCGTGCCCAAAAGAACAGTGGCGCAGGCCGTTGACAAAACAAGGTTATTAAACACCAATGCGCCCTCGCGGCTAACCGGAGCGAAAAAGCCACCACCTTTCATGGATGGCGCCCGAATGGCGTAAAGGGTCAAGGAGCCGACAATGACGACCAGAAGAAAGGCCAATATGAAGACCCCACGATCTGGGTCAGTGGCAAAGGCGTGGACTGAAGTCAAGACACCCGAGCGAACCAGAAATGTACCTAACAAGCTGAGGGAAAAGGTTAGGATGGCAAGAAATACTGTCCAATTCTTCAAGCTATCCCGCTTTTCCACGACGACCGAAGAATGCAAAAGTGCTGTCCCTGCAAGCCAAGGCATGAAGGATGCATTCTCCACTGGATCCCAAAACCACCAGCCGCCCCACCCTAGTTCGTAGTATGCCCACCAGGAACCAAGCGCGATGCCCACTGTCAAAAAACACCAGGCAGCAAGGGTCCATGGTCTCACCCACCTCGCCCATGCCGCATCTACGCGTCCTTCAATCAAGGCCGCCACGGCAAAAGAAAAGGCCATGGAGAAACCGACATACCCGAGATACAGAAATGGCGGATGAAAAGCTAATCCTGGATCCTGCAAGAGTGGATTGAGACCTTGCCCATCAATCGGCACCGGAAATAGTCTTTCAAACGGGTTTGATGTGAACAACACGAACGCCAAAAACCCGACGCTAATCATTGCCTGTACAGAAAGAACACGAGCCCGAAACTCTGCTGGTAGATTTCCGCCAAAAAGAGCGACGGCCGCACCAAATACCACGAGGATCAATAACCACAACAAAAGCGACCCTTCATGATTGCCCCATACTCCGGAGATTTTATAAAGCAACGGTTTTGCGGAATGGGAATTGGTCGCAACGTTCAGCACTGAAAAATCGGATGTGATGTACGCATACATCAAAGCGCCGAATGCAATAGCAATTAGCACAAATTGTACGAATGCCGAAGGGCGCGCCAAGCCTATCCAACCGGAATCGCCTCGCCATGCTCCCACTAAAGGAAATATTGCCTGAACCAAAGCGACCGACATCGCAAGTACAAGTGAATAATGTCCCAGTTCCGCAATCACGTTCCGACTTCCCTCCGTTCCGATAACATCAGGCTACCCTATTTGGCAAAGGTCGGCCTGCAAAGTGGGCCAGTAGATTGTCGATAGTCAGATTTCCCATGTCGGTTCTGGTCTCCACGGTGGCGCTAGCGTGATGAGGCTGAAGAACGACTGAATCCATTGTCAACAAAGGTTCGGGAACATTTGGTTCATCGGCAAATACGTCCAATCCAGCGCCCGCTATTTCGCGACGGAGCAACGCCTCGACTAAGGCATCCTCGTTGACAACACTGCCTCGCGAAATGTTGATCAAGTAACCCTTTTCTCCCAACGCCGATAGAACATCTCCGTTGATCAGATTTCGGGTTTCTTCCCCCCCAGGGCAGGTGAGTGCCAAAACGTCACTCGCCTCCGCCAATTGGATAATATTGGAGAAGTATGGATACCTTACATCATCTCTTTTCGACCGATTATGATAGGCGATAGACATTCCAAAAGCCTCTGCCCGATTAGCTAACTCCCGCCCAATACGGCCCATGCCTACAATGCCCATGCAACGGCCACGCGGTGAATGGGTCAGATCCATAAATCCGTCATTTATCCATTTACCAGACCGCACATATTTGTCGCCACTTACGACCCTTCGCAGAGTGGCAAGAATTAACGCCATACCTAGGTCTGCCACGCAATTAGTCAGAACGCCCGGCGTATTAGTTACTGCAATTTCGTGGTTGAGAGCATACTCTACATCGGCGCCATCGTAGCCAACGCCAAAACATGCGACGATTTCGAGATTTGGCATCAATTCCATAAAGTTTGCGTCGACCTTGGCAAATCCTGGCATGGCAATGCCACGAATATCCTCAAACCGGTTGGTGAATTCGTCAGATCGCTCTGTTTCATGCTGTAGAACAATCAAGTCAAATTCTTCGCGGGCCCGATCTACAACCCACGCAGGGATCGGTTCAATCAACAAAACGCACGGTTTACTTACGCCTTCCCTCTGTATCATTTGCGATCCCCCTGCCATTGCCCGGCTTCTTTCAAAGCCTCAGCCACTTCTTTCGGCATGTAGGTCTCGTCGTGTTTTGCTAACACTTCCGTTGCGATAAAGGTGCCGTCAGATCCCATATTCCCTTCAGCAACGACCCCCTGCCCTTCCCGAAACAGGTCTGGCAGAAGACCTCGGAACCGAACTGGTACAACTTCTGCAGTATCAGTCACCCGAAAGGTGATCGTCACGCCATCATCTTCCCGGCCAACAGACCCCTCCTCGACCAAACCGCCAATCCGCAAACGGCGATTTGGTGTAATCAGTTGTTGCTCCAATTTGCGGGACAACTCGGTCGGAGAATAGAAAAACACAATATTCTCCTCGAACGCCATTAGAACTAACGCCGCAGCGATCGAAAAGGTTAGCAAAAATCCGCTGACTATAAAAAAACGGCGCCTTTTTCGAGTCATTCGTCAATGTACTCCCGATTGCGCCGGTTCTTTCTCAAGGCCTCTAAGGTCCGTTCTGATTCCCGCCAACCTCTCAAACTCGAAATCCACAAAGTCGCCATGACCATCAAAACAATACCAAACGCCGGCCATATAAATGCGGCATATCCGCCCATCGCAAAAAATTCAGAAATGCCCGCCATTAACTTGACCGCTCCGCTAACCGGAGGACCCGGATTCTTCGCAAATTCAATTCCATGCGAATTCGAGCAAGCAACAGGGTTACAAAATAGACCTTGAAGGCCACGCCCATGATCAACAATGGCCACAACATGCTTGGGTGTATCGATGGACCATCCAAGCGCATGACGCTGGCAGGTTGATGTAGCGTGTTCCACCAATCGACGGAAAATTTGATGATGGGTACATTCACGGCGCCAACTAAAGCCAGAACAGCCGCTGCCTTAGCGGCCTTTTGGTTGTCCTCTATCGCCTGCCACAGCGCCATATAGCCGAGATAGAGAAATAACAAGATCAAAACGGAGGTCAATCTGGCATCCCATACCCACCAAGTGCCCCACATAGGCTTGCCCCATAAAGAGCCAGTCACCAGAGCCAATAATGTGAAACTGGCGCCAATTGGAGCGGAAGCCTTTGCCGCGAGATCTGCTAGGGGGTGTTTCCAAATGAGGGCGACGGCGCTTGCAACCGCGAGAAACGAATAACAAAACAAGGCCATCCAGGCCGAAGGCACATGTACGAACATGATGCGGACGGTCTCACCCTGTTGGTAGTCTGCCGGCGCCCGCACCAACGCCAAATATAGGCCGACCGACAATAGCGCCACG
This sequence comes from uncultured Alphaproteobacteria bacterium, assembly GCA_964007795.1. Taxonomy (GTDB): domain Bacteria; phylum Pseudomonadota; class Alphaproteobacteria. The sequence goes on from CAXGCE010000059.1 coordinate 5,045, forward strand.
GTCAAGCCGCCCGCCCAAGGCTGGATGCGTCCAGCGAGCCGTGTAAACTTCGTCGGATTAGCAAAATAGTGTATCGACATAGACTTTGGTTTAGCTCCCCGGTGCCAGGGGCGCAAGCGCCACGGCAGTACCAATTTGCGGTGGTTTGTTGAGGTGGAACACGTCTATTCCAAAGACAATTTTACCGCCGCAGCTGCGGCCAAAGGACCAAGTGGCAAACTTGCAACACCCAACGCGGCCAACAAATACAAATGCGGCTTTGCATTGAGACCGTGCACAGCAGCATCTATGGCGGAAACACCGAAAATCAAGACAGGAATATAGAGTGGCAGAACCAGCAAAGACAACAATACCCCACCTCGGCGCACGGTCAGGGTCAACGCAGCACCAATGGAACCGATTAGGCTTAACGCCGGGGTGCCAATCAACATGGTCAGCAGCAAGACTACAAAACCTTCATAATCCATGTTCAAAAGCACAGCCAAGATTGGTGAAACCAACAACAACGGCAATCCTGTTGTCAGCCAATGCGCCATGATCTTGCCCAGTACCATGACCCCTGTAGGCATTCCTGACAAAGCCAGTTGCTCCAAGCTACCATCTTCAAAGTCGGCCTGAAATAGTCTGTCGAGTGACAGCATTGCGGCAAGCAAGGCGGCAACCCAAAGGACCCCAGGTGCGACTCGCGCCAACACTGATGGCTCGGATCCAATACCCAAAGGAAATAGCGTGACAGTCAGGACGAAAAAGACCAAAGCAAGGAACGTTGCTCCACCCTGACGCACTGCCAAACGCAAATCGCGGAATATGATGGATAGTAACTGGTTCATTTCGGATTCAATTGGAGCAAATCGGCGTCAAGCAGACCAAGTTCAATATGCGTTGTAGCAATGACCATACCTTGCGCCGCGCGGTGGTCCGCGATCACATTCTGCAGGCAGGTCGTGCCATCTGCATCCAGGGAAACCGTTGGCTCGTCCAACAGCCATAGCATCGCCGGTGAAGCGACAAGGCGCGCCAAGGCGGTGCGCCTATGTTGACCAGCTGATAGATATTGTGCCGGCGTGTCCGCCAAATGCGTAATACCAAAGGCTGCGAGTGCCCTGTCTACGTGACCGTCGCCGCTACCACGTATATTTGCCCAAACCTCCACATTTTCCCGAACGGTTAATGCGCCTTTTACTGCATCCTGATGTCCAATGAAATGCAACCTAGATCGGTGTTGGTAGATGTCGTCGAATATATTGGTGCCATTCCAAGTCAACTGCCCATCTGCCGCACGCAAAAGCGTTGCCGCGATTCGTAAAATACTGGTCTTGCCGCTGCCGTTTGGTCCACGCAGAACCAAAGCCTGCCCGGGCTCGACCTGAAAATCCAGGTCCGAAAAAATGCGCCGTTCCCCACGTTCACAGACAATGCCTAGCGCCTGGAACATTAATCCTTATCCTCGGTTTCAATCAGCTTATGTCGGTTCATTGTTGGTAATTGTGAAATAGAAAACAGTATTGTCAGTGGCATGATGCCAAAAACCTTGAAACTAACCCAAGTGTCTGTCGACGTGTTGCGCCAAACAATTTCATTCAGGATCGCCAACACGACGAAAAAACACGCCCATCGGAAAGTGAGTATCCGCCAACCCCTATCCGACATGGCAAACATGTTGCCCATCAGGCTCTTTAAGAAGGACTTTCCCCAATATAGGCCGCTAAAAAGGATCCCTGCAAACAAGGTGTTGACGATCGTTGGCTTAAGCTTGATGAACAATTCGTCCTGTAGCACAAGCGTCAAACCGCCAAATACCATTACGAAGATACCGGTAACTAAAGGCAGGGTGGGCAAACGCCGCTCAAGCATCCAGCTCAACGACAAGGACAGGCAGATCGCGATCATGAAAATGCCAGTCGCCCAGAAAATGCCGGCTCGACTGTTGGTGACAAAGAACAGCACTAACGGCCCTATTTCCAGGGCAAGCTTAAGCAATGGATGCGGTGCGGAAGGATTACTTGCAGAGTTTGACATGGCGAACATATAACCTGGATCAATCGGAACTGAAATGAAACAGAATGCCACAGTAAAGAAAGTTTGGTTCCATGAGTGATATCGCGAAACAAAATGCCGCGTATGCCGCTGCAGAACAGGTGAGCGATGGCATGCGTCTTGGCATTGGCACCGGTTCAACAGCGGAACACTTTATCCATCTACTTGGCGAGCGTGTCCAAAACGGACTTTCCTTAACGGGCGTCGCAACATCCGAAAGAAGTGCCGAATTGTGTCGAGATCTTGGAATTTCATTGACCACGCTTGATGAAACCCCTGACCTTGATCTTGCTATTGATGGTACGGATGAATTTGATCAATCACTAAATTTGATCAAGGGCGGAGGCGGCGCCCTGTTGCGGGAAAAAATTGTCGCCGCGGCAGCAAAACGATTTGTAGTCATTGCAGACGTGAGCAAACAGGTTTGCGTGTTGGGAGCATTTCCATTGCCCGTAGAAATCATACCCATGGCCCAACAGCCCATCCTCAGGCGACTGTCCGACATGGGCGTTGCAGCTTCTTTGCGCCGGATACCAGACGGTGCGCCTTTTCGGACCGATGAAGGGCATTTGATCATCGACGGTCATTTTGGCCCTTCGATTTCCAACCCCGCGGACATGGCACAGCGAATTTCCGGGTGGCCCGGTGTGGTTGAGCACGGGCTTTTCTGCAACATGGCTGATCAAGTTATTCTGGGCACTGACGAAGATGTCACCTTCATCAGCCCTCAAACTCGCTGAAACGCCCATTTGATGACGGTATTGTCAGCATCACTGTCAGAAGCCAAAAGGATCTGCTGACTACGGCGCACCCTGTCGAACTGACCCAGGTAAATACTATCCTGCATGGACACTTGAGCTCCGCTGGCCCGAAATCGCCAACCCTTTCCATCCGCCAGACGAAGCAGAACCGTGCCCCCGCCTTGCAAGGCAGAGGCCCGCACGTCCGGGTGCAAATGAAATCGAACCAAGGCGTCCCCAAACATCTTACCAGCAACTTCCCCTCCTCCCGGCCGAGTCTTTTCTAGCCGGTCCTCCCCCCGAACATCCTCTCCTGATCCACTTAAATAAATTCGCCGATGATGGATCAAACCGAACCTTTGGCGATACCCCTCATGCCGCAGCTCTAGCCAGTTACTGCCCGCGTCATCCCCATGACGACGGCAATAAAGAGGTGCTGGATTCGACCCGAATCCGCCATCGCCGAGAATGGGCCAGGCGTTCGCATTTGCAAAATGCAATGTCGAATGGGCCGCTGTCGCACGAGCCGCTTCCGGCCAATCACCATTTCGATGCCGACCGCTGCCACAATTCACGACAAGACGGTGTTTGCCGACGGACATCTCAAAGGCAGTACCTCCCGAATGCCCGACGCGACCAAATTCGCCGGTAACGGGTGCCGCGGA
>CAXGCE010000060.1:0-8403 GCA_964007795.1 uncultured Alphaproteobacteria bacterium
CCAGCTTGTTGATCGTCTCGATCATATGGACCGGGATACGGATCGTTCGTGCCTGGTCGGCGATCGAGCGGGTGATCGCCTGGCGGATCCACCAGGTGGCATAGGTCGAGAACTTGTAGCCGCGACGGTATTCGAACTTGTCCACCGCCTTCATCAGTCCGATATTGCCTTCTTGAATCAGATCCAAAAACTGCAGGCCCCGGTTGGTATATTTCTTGGCTATCGAGATTACAAGGCGCAGGTTGGCTTCGACCATTTCCTTCTTGGCTTGACGCGCTTCGCGCTCACCCTTTTGCACAGTGGCGACGATACGTTTGTATTCCCCGATGGGCAGCCCAGTTTCCGACGCCACTGTTGAAATGCCAGTGCGGATGGTCTTGATTTCGTCCCGGCTCTTTGTCGCGAAATCCGCCCATCCCTTGCCTTTCAGACGGCGAACGCGGGAAATCCATCGCGGATCAGTTTCGTGACCCTGATAGTGCTTTAAGAATTCAAGACGGCTTACACGGCGACTTTCTGCCAGGCGCAACAATCGCCCTTCCAATCCTATAAGGCGTCGGTTGATACCATAAAGCTGGTCTACCAAAGCCTCGATACGGTTGTTGTTTAACTGCACGCCCGTTACCAGCTGCATCAATTCTGCATGCAGCTTATGGTATCGTTTTTCCTGAGCTGTAGTCAGTTCCTGATGCTTCAATGCCGCTTCGACGCGCAGGTCTTGTACTTTCTTGAAACGCTTGTAAACCTTCGCCAGTTTTTCGAATTTCTCTATAATGACCGGCTTCAATGCCTCTTCCATCGCGGAGAGGGATAAAGTGGCTTCTTCTTCTTCGTCCTCGTTTTTATCGGCCTCTGTTTCCTCGCCATCCATGTCATCATCATTCGCCGCAGCCGCTACGTCAGTGCCATTGACCCGGGGCGGCGTAGTGACCCCTGCGCCGACATTGGCCGCCTCATTCGTAGCATGGCTGGCCATGCCCTGAATTTTTTTGCCGTCGGGGCCAGCGCCATAGGTTGCGTCTAGGTCGATAATGTCACGCAAGAGCACGTTACCCGCCATCAGCATGTCATGCCATTCGATCACAGCACGGATAGTCAAGGGGCTTTCACAGATACCGGCGATCATGGCTTCGCGGCCTGCCTCAATTCTTTTCGCGATTGCAATCTCGCCCTCACGGGAAAGCAGCTCCACGCTACCCATTTCGCGCAGGTACATACGCACGGGATCATCGGTGCGTTCCAGGGTCTCAGTCGTCTTGCCCGTGGGCAACGCCACTTCAGTACTCTTGGCTTCCGTCAGTTCCCTGCTCTCAGTAATCGTGCTTTCGTTAGTCGTGCTGTCGCTGTCTGCTGCATCGGCCTTTGCGACTTGATCATCAGCTTCGTCTGCCTCGATTAAGTTGACCCCCATTTCTGATAACAGGGTCATGAAATCCTCGATCTGCTCAGAGGAGACCTGCTCCTGTGGCAAAGCATCATTCAATTGGTCGTATGTGATGTATCCGCGCTCTTTCCCCTGCCCAATAAGTTTTTTCAGGTTGGCCTCGGCCTGAGAGTCAATCAGCGGCCGATCGCCGTTTTCTTCACGTTCCGTTTTTTCCGCTGTTTGTGCTTTCGCCATAAATGTCCGCCCATCTTTGCGCTCGGCCCTTAGGTCTGCTTTATTGCTAGAGACTTTTCGCCATCAAAAAAATATTTAGTGGACCAAGCCCCAGGCGCTAAAACTAACTAAAGCGCCACAGTTCGTTAAAAATCTTCGAAACGTGCCACTTCCGCCGTCGCTTCGTCGACCGCCGCTTTCAACGCCAAAAAACGAGCCTGCTTCTCATCCGTCATATCGCGACCAAAATCTTCCTCCGCCTGTTTTAGGTCACGGCGGAGATCTTCAAGTCGGTGCCGTCCAAAAACGCTCGTCCAGTCCTTTTTAACCCGTGCCAACGTCGCATCCGGTCGCGCGAACGGTTCAAGCTTCGCAATACCTGGGCCCGTCAACTCCGCAATTATTCGGCTGGAGGCATTTGCCGTTCCGCCGTATTGAAGATTTTCTTTGAGGCCTTCTAGGTCAAGGGGCGCGCCGGACGTAGCCATTTCTATAATCGCTGTACGGATGTTGTCAAGTTCGGGGGAACCTAAATTTAGCCGGCCAACATCTTCAAAAACCTCATGAATAAGGTTTGGATGGTTTAACAGCGCAGCAATCAGAAGCCTTTCGCGAGGCAACGTGTCAGCGTTTACTCCCTGCCCCAACCCCATATGGCTGGGAATAGGTGGCACATATGCGGGGCTTAACGGCGGATTTCGCAGATTTTGCCGACCGGGGCCAGCATTGCGAGTTGCAAAGACGTTTGTTGTTGTACCAAAGGCCATTTCCAAACGTTTCTTAAAGTCTGCTCTATAGTATGCTTGCACAGTGCCGTCGCCAATTTGTTGCACCATATCGCGAATATCTTTACGTAAACCGGCCCATTTTTCCGGGGTATCGGGATTACGAGATTGCAGCCGGGCGCGCCATAGCAAATCCGACAATGGCACCGCCTTATTCAACAATTCGGAAAATGCCTCCGACCCCTTTGTACGGATCAGGCTATCGGGGTCTTCGCCATCAGGCAGGCTTACAAAACGGAGGGAATAGCCAGGTTTCACTATAGGCAGGGCGCGCTCCGCTGCACGTAGTGCCGCGCGCTGACCGGCGGCATCGCCATCGAAACAAAGGCTGGGCTCCGGTACCAATCGCCAAAGGGCTGTCAATTGCTGTTCTGTCAGGGCGGTGCCTAACGGAGCAACCGCAAACGACAATCCGGTCTGGTCCATGGCTATGACATCCATGTAACCCTCTACCACCACCAGACGATCGCCGTCCCGGGCCGGTTGGCGCGCGTTGACCAGATTGTAGAGCAAGTTGCCTTTGTGAAAGATTGCCGTTTCCGGTGAATTCAGATATTTTGCTCGCTGATCGCCCAGGGCTCGACCGCCAAAGGCCACCACCCGCCCCTTGCCATCGGTGATGGGAAACATCAGACGATTGCGGAACCGGTCGTAGCTCTCACCGCCACCATCGGGTTTGATCAGTAATCCCGCTTTGATCAGTTGATTTTCTGTCAGACCTCGCGCCAGCAAAGTTTGTTTCATACGATCTCTGGCGTCGGGCGCATAGCCAAGATGGAAGCGGCTAATTGTGGCGGATGTCAGCCCGCGGCCTTTCAGGTATTCTCTCGCTCCCTTGCCCGCTATACCCGATAACTGGCCCACCAGCCAATCTGCCGCGACCTGCATGACGTCATAAAGAGTTTTGCGCTGTGCCTCTGCCTCGTGGTCCCGTGGTTGGGAACGTGGCACCTCCAACCCAACTTCAGTCGCCAGACGTTCCACCGCCTCTGGAAAAGATGACCCCTCGGTATTCATCACAAAATTTATGGCGCCGCCGTGGGCCGAACAACCGAAACAGTGATAGAACCCCTTATCCTCGTTAACAGTAAAGGACGGTGTCTTTTCGTTATGAAAGGGGCACAGGCCGGTATATTCCTGGCCCCGTTTTACCAGCTTGACCCGCCGACCAATCAAATCGACAAGTTCTATACGGCTGTTCAATTCGGCGAGGAAGGTTTCCGGGATAGCCATGTGGCATAAGCCCTATCTGCTCAGCCAGCTTTTCACGTGCCCAGCCGCCTTGGCGAAATCCATGCGCCCCCCGTAACGTTCCTTCAATAGGCCCATGACACCACCCATGTCCTTTAGGCTCGTGGCGCCACTCTCGGCAACGACTTCACCCACCGCGACAGCCATTTCTTCCTGCCCCATTTGCTGAGGTAAGAATTCCTCGATAATGGTGATTTCTTCTTCTTCCTGGGCAGCCAACTCTAAACGACCACCCTCCTGATACATGACAGTCGATTCGCGCCTTTGTTTGACCATCTTTTGTAAGATCGCCAAAATCTCTTCGTCACTAACACCGTCAGCCTGTCCGTCCGAGCGGACGGCAATGTCGCGGTCCTTGATCGCAGCCAAGATTAGACGCACCGTGGCAACACGGCGTTTCTCTCCAGCTTTCAACGAGACAGTCAACACGTCCTTTAGGCGGTCACGCACTTTCCCGCTCCCTCGAATCTGCCAGGACTGCTTGCAGTGACGAAAGAATAAAGGAAAATAGTCTAAATGGCAACCATCATAGGTTTTGGTAATATTTCATAAATATTTGATTTTATTACATTAATTGTAATTTTTGGACACTTGACGGAGACAGACCCTTGACGTAGTGTCCGCGCCAATTTGCTCACCTCTCCCGGCGCGGCTGGAGCCCAAATCGCCATGAATGTAAAGCAAAACAGCCACGATTTACCAAATCAGGAAGCACCAGATTGGGCCAGCGCGGCCCTAGTCCTGATGGACGGTCATATTTTTTGGGGACAGGGAATTGGTGCGCCGGCATGCGCAGTAGGTGAAGTTTGTTTCAATACTTCCCTCACAGGATATCAGGAAATTCTGACCGATCCCAGTTATGCGGGCCAAATAATTACCTTCACCTTCCCCCACATTGGAAATGTAGGTGTCAATGACGAGGATATAGAGACCCTGAACCCCGCTGCCCGAGGCGTAGTCCTGCGGGCCGATATTACGCGGCCGTCCAATCATCGCGCCTCTAGCCATCTAGATGCCTGGCTTGTGAAATATAACCTGCCAGGAATTTGCGGCATCGATACTCGACGTTTGACCCGATTGATCCGTGACGGCGGCGCACCCACGGGAGTAGTAATCCATAGCCCTGATAGATCCTTCGATATTCCTACCATGCAAGCTGATTGTGCGGCTTGGCCAGGGTTGGAGGGCATGGACCTGGCGGCCGAAGTGACCTGCAAGCAACCCTATCGCTGGGACGAAACGCGCTGGCAGCTTGGAATTGGTCACGGCCGGCTGGAGAACCCAAAATACCATGTGGTTGCCATGGATTTTGGTATCAAGCGGAATATCCTACGCTGTCTGGCCTCTATCGGCTGCAGGGTTACCGTGGTGCCCGCTTCGACCGGGGCAGATGATATTCTAGCAATGGATCCCGACGGTATTTTCCTTTCCAATGGTCCCGGCGACCCGGCGGCAACGGGTGTCTATGCGGTGCCCACTATTCAGTGTCTGATCAACTCTGGAAAACCAATCTTCGGCATATGCCTAGGACACCAGACCCTGGCCCTAGCCCTGGGTGCCGCGACCGAGAAGATGCATCGCGGCCATCGCGGCGCCAACCAACCGGTCAAGGATCTGACCACCGGCAATGTGGAAATCACGTCGCAAAACCACGGCTTTGTCGTAAAACGTGAAACCTTGCCCAAGGGAGTAGTGGAAACTCACATCTCTCTGTTTGATGGCTCCGTGGAGGGAATCCGAGTTGAAGGCAAGCCAATATTCTCAGTGCAATATCACCCCGAGGCCTCGCCAGGTCCGCAGGACAGTCATTACCTGTTTCAACAATTTATCGACCTAATCGAAGGCCATAAGCTATGACTGCCATGCGACATATAGCGCCGATAACGTCATTCCCACGCAAGTCGAAATTCATGTCTGCAACTGTAGAAATGAGCTCCCGCTTTTACGGGAGTGAGGGGTGTTTTCAATTTTTATGCTGCTGGCAATATGTCTGATCTCATCATCCGCAACGGCACTATCATCGACGGCACCGGTTCTGAAAGGTTCCGAGCCGACGTCGCGGTTTCAGGTGACAGGATCACCAATATCGGCGATTTGACCGCGGCCACAGCCGCGACCGAAGTGAACGCCGCGGGCCAGGCGGTCGCACCCGGCTTCATCGATGTTCACACCCACGATGATCGCTTTTTATTCACTAATCCAGACATGGCGCCCAAGGCTAGTCAGGGCGTCACCACCGTGGTTGTGGGCAATTGCGGATTTTCCCTGGCCCCATGGAAGGACGCGGGCGAGGAACAATTTCCCATGTCCCTGTGGCGGGACCGGGAAGATCTAAAGTTTGCCTCCGCCGGCGATTATTTAGCGGGATTAGAAAATAGGCGCCCGGCCCTTAATGCCGCCATGTTAGTGGGCCACACATCTTTGCGCTATGGCGTGATGGACGATGTGAATCGCGCAGCGACGGACAGCGAAATTGGCCATATGCAGGATGTCCTGCGTGATTGCATTGACGAAGGAGCCATCGGCATGTCCTCGGGCCTGTTCTATCCTCCAGCCCAGGCCGCAAAGACAGAGGAAGTTTCGGCAGTGGCCGAGGTCATGGCGGAAAAGGATGGAATTTATACTGCCCATATTCGCGACGAGGCCGAAGGCGTCATGGCGTCCCTGGAAGAGGCAGCACGGATCGGCAGAGACGCGGGCGTTCAGGTGGTCATCTCCCATCACAAGGCCGCGGGCCTTCAGAATTTTGGCATGACAAAACAAACGCTTCCGTTGATCGAGAAATTTAAGAACCAGCAGCGCCTGACACTTGATGTCTACCCCTACCACGCCTCTTCCACAATGATCCTGCCGCACCTGGTAAACCGGTGCCGCAAAGTGCTGATTACTTGGTCTCGGTCCCGCCCCGAAGTGCGCGGCCGAGATTTGGCAGAACTAGCGTCGGAGATGGAGATGACGCCGGAGGAAGCGGCCAAGACACTATCGCCAGGTGGTGCTATCTATTTCCAGTTGGACGAAGAAGATGTGCAACGAGTTCTGTCCTATCCCGGCGCCATGATTGGCTCTGACGGCATTCCTGATGACCAGCACCCCCACCCCCGGCTATGGGGCACCTTCCCCCGGGTCCTAGGACACTATTCCCGTGATCTGGGCCTCATGGCCCTAGAAGAGGCGGTGCACCGCATGACGGGCTTGCCGGCAGCTCAATTCGGGTTCAAGGATCGTGGTGAGCTAAAAAAAGGAGCCTATGCGGATATTGTCATATTTAATCCCAGAACCGTCATTGACAGAGCAACGTTTGACGAACCCGAGACCCCGGCTATTGGCATCAGCAGCGTGTTTGTCAACGGCCTACCCGTCTGGCAAAAGGGCAAACCGAGTGGCGAACGTCCGGGTCAACCCATTCGCCTTAGCGATACCAACAGAGGCAGTTAGTTTGGGATAAAACAAGATTTGAGGAGAGCGTAATGATTACTAAAGGCGTTAGGGAACTCTGCTCCCATGCCGAAAGCATCATCGAAACCTGGTCTGTAGAACGGGCTATGGAAGCCTATGGAGACGATGATGTGGTATTCGTAGATATTCGTGACATACGGGAACTTTGGCGTGAAGGCGCTATCCCCGGAGCCACGCATTCACCCCGCGGCATGTTGGAATTTTGGGTCGACCCCGAAAGCCCCTATGCCAAAGAGGAATTTCAATCCGGAAAGCGGTTCGTATTCTTCTGCGCCGGCGGACTGCGATCGGCTCTGGCCGCCCTGGCAGTGCATGAAATGGGCCTGGCCCCGGTTTGCCACATGCAAGGGGGGTATGCCGCCTGGCGAAACGCCGGCGGCGCCACGGAAGAAAAAACGCAGCGCCCACCGAAAACATCATGAGCGAAAGGCAACGCACGTACACCTGGGCGGACCCAAGCCAAACTGTTCAGGCAGGCCAAACGATGGCCGGAATAGACTTTCTACGCGCCATGCGGGACGGCACCCTTGCGCAGTGCTCCTTTCAGCGGACAACGGACTATGACCTGGTAGAGGTCGAGGACGGTCGGGTGGTATTCGAAGGCCGACCCGGAGAATACCTGCTGAACCCCCTGGGAGCTGTGCATGGCGGCTATTTCGCTGGCATGTTGGACAGCGCTCTGGGATGCGCCATCCACAGCCGTCTGCCAGCCGGTTTCTCCTACACGACTTTAGAATTCAAACTGAACATGGTACGCCCGTTGCCAACCGATGGCCGGGTTATTCGGGCCATCGGCGAGGTAGTGCATCCCGGCCGCAAGATTGCAACTTCAGAAGCGCGCCTGGAAGATACGGACGATAAGTTGTACGCCCATGGCACCTGTTCCTGCATGATCTTCAACCCGACATAACCATCAAACGGTTTCTTTAACCCGCGCTTCTTTGCTTTCTATAATTGGGCCTTCTATTTTGTTGAAGGACTCTAATAGTTCTTTTTTTAAAGACTCTTGCAAGAGATACTTTGTTTTGATCCCATTTATATTCAGCTCCAATATTCTTAGAACAAAATGCTACATTAATTTTATCATTCACAGAAATGATGCCATTTGAAAGAATTTCGCATCTTAAGCCACCTCTCTTATATAAATAAGCCATGCTTTTAACTTGGTTTGTTTGTTGTAATTTATCTTGCAGATATTTGCAGGGATCACATAAACGATGTCCTTTAATTCTTACTTCACCAATTAAAATTTCTTTTCCTACTAATTCATTTAATCTAATTCCTTTGGTAATAATATTTCTCCTAAAATCT
>CAXGCE010000061.1:0-8325 GCA_964007795.1 uncultured Alphaproteobacteria bacterium
TTTTGGGGGACATTCGTTTCATACTTCCCGTTGGGATTATAATTACACGGGTGGTGATTGGTTGGGCGCGCCGATGGATAAGCTGGGCGAAAAACGTGTCGCCATAATTGGAACCGGCGCGACTTCGGTGCAATGTGTGCCGCACCTGGCGCGGGCTTGCAAGGATCTCTACGTCTTTCAACGCACGCCGTCATCCGTCGACGTGCGAGACAATAAACCTATTGATCCGAATTGGTTTGCCGAAATCGCTACGGAAGGCTGGCAGCAACGTTGGCTGGAAAACTTCACTGCCAATCAGGCTGGTGGCGTTGCTGCTGATGATTTAGTGCAAGACGGCTGGACAGATTTGTTCCGTCGGATACATAGGCGCATAAGCAGCCTGCCCAAGGGCGAGATCACGCCGCAAAATATGCTGGCAGCCTATGAAGACGCAGATTTCGAAAAAATGGAAGAGATCCGCGCTAGAGTGGACACTATTGTTGAAGACCACAAAACCGCGCAGAACCTGAAGGCCTGGTACCGACAACTTTGCAAACGCCCCTGCTTTCACGATAGCTATCTTCAGGCCTTTAACGAACCTGGCACCCACCTTATTGATACCAATGGCGAGGGCGTTGAAAAAATAACCAAAGATGGCGTGGTGGTGGCTGGCATCGAGTACCCGGTGGACTGCATTATTTATGCTTCGGGTTTCGAGGTAGGCACGGCTTACCAGCGGAGAGCCGGATTTGATCTGATCGGGCGCAACGACTTGAAGCTATCAACACATTGGGATCAGGGCATGCGGACCAAACACGGCATCCATGTGCATGGTTTCCCCAACGCCTTTTTTGTCCAGCCAACCCAGGGTGCAAATTTGATTTCCAATGTGCCGCACAATTTAACCGAAGCCGGGATGACTATAGCGCGGTTGGTCAAATATGCATTGTCCATGGATTATAAAGAGATTGAGGTTACCCTGGAGGCCGAAGAAGCTTGGGTGAAGCTGATGTTGAGTGGTCGCATTTCCTTGATAGGCGGTCCGGACTGCACGCCGGGGTACTACAACAACGAAGGTCAGGCACCGGGTCCCAAAGCTAAGCTAAACGTGGGTTATCCAGCCGGCGCCATGGCCTATTTCAAATATCTCGACAAATGGCGTTCCAGTGGAGAGTACGATGGTTTGGAATTCAGATAGGTTGGATAGCGTCTACCGACTAGCGGCTATGCCCAAATGACCCTCTGCATGCAACTGGTCCAAAAATGACGATTCATAAGCCTCTTCTGGCGTAGCTCGAACCTGAGCATCAATGGCGTGGGCGTCTTCGCCCACAAGGATCCGCCATTGGTCCTGGCGCACCCCATCCAGAATAATCTCCGCCGCCTGTTTTGGTGTTGTGGGTGCGTTATCGCGGAATTTTTCGCCACGTTGTTTAATCAAAGCGCGAATTGCGTCGTCCGTTATGTTGTCAACGGGCAATCCGCGCCTGATCATCAAGGAGCGCAACTTTGCGACCTCTTCCGCCGGCATGTCCATTGGCTCGGGTTTGCCCAGCACTTTACCGGAGTTGATGGCAATATTTGTGCCTATATGTCCCGGCATGACCACCGAGACCTTTACATGCGGTGCATTGAGACGCAGATCCGTGACCAGCGCTTCGGAAAATCCCTTCACGGCGAATTTTGCGGCGCTGTAGGCCGTGTGTGGGAAACCTGGTCCCAGACTGGCCCAGAAGCCATTTATCGAGCTCGTATTGATCAGATGACCTTCTTCCGAGGCTACAAGTAGGGGCACAAAGGCGCGGGCCGTGTAATAAACCCCATACCAACAAACGCCAAAAGTGCGCTCCCAATCTTCCCGTTCGTCATTGATGAAGCTGCCGCTACCACCAATTCCTGCATTGGCGAAAACCAAGTTGATATAATCGGTGCCAAGCGCCTCCAATACCTGATCGCGAAAATTGTTTACGGCCTCCTCGTCAGACACATCGCATTGGTGGCTGGAAATGGTGACAGCTCCGTTTGCCTGCCGGCAAAGATCCTCAGTCTCTGCCATGCTCTGATTTGAAAGGTCACAAATTGCGACATGACAGCCCTCACTGACTAATTGAATTGCAAGGGACCGCCCAATGCCTGAGCCGCCGCCGCTGATTACCGCACGTTTTCCTGAGAAATCTTGCACATCCGCCTCCAAATTAGTTGGTTGGAGGCAAGTCTGCACTGTTCCGTCTACCGGCGCAGCAGGAAAGTTTTCTTAGATGCTGGAGCCACAGATTGTGGTACGCAATTTAGTCCATTCTCGTGAAATAGTAACACAACACCACAAGTTTTGCGTTCAAACAATGGAACCTATATGCCGGTTCTTACCAAGGGAAATACCTCTTCCGCTAGCATTTGCATTTGCTCTAGCACCATATTTTGCGGCATTCCGGGGAACTGCACACCCATCACGAAATGATTGACACCAAATCGCTTTACTAGATCAAGGATCTGGTCAGCGATTTCTTCTGGAGAGCCGAATAGGAAGCGGTCCCGCACCAACTCATCGAAATCGACGGCGAAATTGTTATCCCCGACCGGCATCACCTTGTCCTGACCCCATTCATGATAGGCGTTGTATTTAGCCTCTAAGTAGGGTTGAGCCTTCCGCAAGGCCTCTGCGCGAGAGGAGGAGACAACGACTTCCCGCATCATAGGGAACTCTGCCGGAAATGGTTTACCGCAGGCGTCTAGCTCCCGTTTGTAGACTTCCATTTGCTGGGCGATGGTCTCAATACGATTGTGGGGATTGACAAACCAGGCATCGGTCAACCTGGCGGCTCGACGAATAGCAACGTCCGCGTTGGCGCCGGTCCAGATCGGCGGCAGAGGTTTCTGTATGGGTTGGATGGTGCAGCAGGCCTCGATCAATTCGAAATGCGAGGCGGTCATGGAGACTTTTTCCTCGGTCCAGAGGCGGCGGATGGCATCCAGGCCTTCTTCCAAGCGCCGCCCGGCCTCTTTTGACGTAGTGCCAAAGGCGCGAAATTCTACATCCCGGTAGCCAACGCCAACACCAAATATGAGGCGGCCCCCGGACATTACGTCGATGTTGGCGAATTGTTCAGCGATGTCTAAAGGTTTGTGTAGGGGTAACAACACTACCCCAGCGATCAGCCGCAGTGAGGGTGCCTCGTCCATAATGCGGGAGAGAAATGGCACCTGCTGAAAATCGGTCAGGGGATGGGTACTATAGTGGGAGCCCTTCATGATGGAGTCGAACCCCAGCTTTTCCGCCCACCGCACCTGCTCCAGCATTTCTTGCCAGTGCTGGGCGGCATCTCCGCCCACCGGGAATTGCCCCCGGTTCATCAAGCCGAATTGGATCATCATGAGCTCCCTAGTCGAAAATACGGTAAAGCACGGTGCCTCGGGCGACTAGGCGGCCGGTAGCCGCATCCGCCACGTCAATATCGTTCCAGAACATTTCATTATCCCGAAAACCTACATCGCCATAGGCCACCAGATCGCTCTTAGGTGGTGGCGCCAAAATTTGGGCCTGGATGGAAGGCGTCGAGGCCTTGAATTTGCCCAGGCCAGTAATCGACCAGGAACACATAGCGCCCGCAGTATCCAGTAGGGCCAGCGCGGCACCTTCATGTAAGCCACCATCTAAATCGCCGTTACTGTCTTGCCACGGCATGATCAGGCGGACTCGGCCATCGCGCATGAATTCCATAGCAATGCCTCGGCCACCAATAAATGGATTGGTGCCAATGCGGTCTCCCATGAAGCCAGGTACTACCTTGCCATCGTCGCCCGCGGCCAGCGGCGTTTCGTTTAGTTTTTTTCCCTGGCGGCCACGAACGGCAATGGAACATTGTGCTATCGCCTTGCCGTCGTCAGTTCTCACGTCCAAAGCCATAAAACAAATTTCCTTGCCCCTGCGCAAAAGATGTGCAGTAGCGCTGATGTCCTCGCCGATGGCTGCCGCCAGATAATTGATTTGGAAATCCATGGTATGCCACGGACCAGTGTCCGGTCCTAACACATGCCGTGTTAGGGCATGGGCGGCCGTGACCGAAGCTGAGGCGGCGACGCCGCCGTGCAGCGCGCTGCCTGGATTAGCGTTAGCTTCGTTAAAAGGTAGGTAAATTGTAGCTGCGTCGTCGCAAAGGGCTGTTAGTGTCATGCCCAAGGCCTGGCCGTAGGGAGATTGGTTGACCCAATTGTAAATTTCTTCGCTCATATCATGTCAATCCGGGAACCAAGCATGAATGGATAGACTCTTCATCGGGGATTTCTCGTGCTAGAATTTGTATGGCCCGTTCCGCCTCACGCAGGTCGAAGTTGTGCGTGTGCATCATTTCCAGGGGTGCCAAACCTGATTCAATCAAGTCGATGGCTTTTTTGTAGCCTGAGGATGTGACGCCGATTACCCCTTTGATTGTGATTTCCTTCAACATGATTTTGTCGGACACAAAGCCAGGGATGTTCTTGTAGCCCTTCATGCCGGCCAGGACGATGGTGCCGCCCGACCGCACGTAACTTAAGGATTCGGCTACAGGTTCCACCGCATAGGAAGTGACATCCACCACGATGTCGGCGCCTCGCCCATTGGTTAGTTCTCTAATTTTCTCCTTAGCGTTTTGGTTCTCCACATCTATCGTGTGATGGGCGCCGAAGGCCTTGGCGACACGAAGTTTTTCAGCGTCCACCGCTAGGCCAGTGACGATAATCTTGCCTGCGCCCGCATTCTTGCACGCCAGAACCGAGGATAGGCCGCGCTGGCCGGGTCCCAAGATTACTACGGTGTCGCCGGGACCGGTTTCAGGGACCTCCACTGCCCAGCGGAAACCAGCGCCCAAGGGGTTAAACATCACGGCAATTTCTGCCGGCAAGGATTTGTCCATTTTGTGCACAATGGAATTACCGTGCACGAACATATATTCGGCGTAGGCACCCCAAAGGCCCGGTGCGTCGCTAAGGGGGATATAGGAGTAGATGCGACGGTCATTACAAAGATGATAATGACCACTTAGGCAGTTGTCGCAGAACCGGCAAGATAGCATGGTCTCTACTGCGATACGGTCGCCCACGTCTACACCCCATCGCTTGGCGGCCCGATCGCCAATAGCCTCCACAATTCCGAGTGGTTCGTGTCCTGGTACCGCCGGGATGGGTGCCCGAATGACGCCTTCATATTGTTCATAGTCGCTGCCGCAAATGCCGCAAGCCTCCACCCGCATGAGGGCGCTATCGTCGTCGATTTCTGGTATTGGCAGGCTTTGTGCCTCCAAAGTGCGTGGCGCTGTTTGCACCATGGCAAGGCTGGTTCGTTGTGCCATGAATAATTCCCCCAACACCACTCAATTGAGCCCATCCTAGCGCAAATCCTTCAAACGCCAGTTAGTTTTGTTGTTGTTTGCGCACCTGGAAACCGGCACCTTGCATCCAGGATAATTAATGGGAGGAGTATAAAGCTATGGCTGCGAGTGAACCAAATGTACCCCGTGTTCCCATGCTGGGGGAAGAAGAGGCCCGCGTTATTGGCAAGGAGGTTGGAGTGCCGTCGACGATGTCCGGCCTCAATGTTTTCCGCATCATGTCGCGGCATCCCACCTTGGCGGGTGTGGTGGCCAAGCAATTGGCAATGCTCCTCTATCGCGGCAATATGCTGGATGATCGGTTGCGGGAACTAATAATAATGCACATCGGTTGGCGCACAGGTGCCATGTATGAATGGACCCAGCACTGGCCCGTGGCTCTGAGGGTAGGCCTAACGAAAGAAGAAACCCTGGCTGTGCGCGACCCAGACAAAGCGACCTGTTTGGGCGCGGCCGAACGGGCGGTTATCACCGCGACGGATGACGTACTGGATAATGGTTCCATCAGCGAGGAAAGCTGGCAGGCCTGCGCGGAGTATTTGTGCACGAACGAAGAACGCCTTGAACTTGTTGCTGCGATATGCAACTGGAATACGTTCTCAATTTTGTTAAAGAGTTTGAAAATTCCGTTGGAGGACGGCATCGAGGCATGGCCGCCGGACGGAATGCCGTCGCCTGCCGCTGATTAATTTTTACTATTTGATTATAAGAGAATCATGATCACACTGGACCGCGAAGACGATGTTTTCGTATTGACCATGAACGCCGGTGAGAACCGTTGGAATACCAATTTTGTCCGGGCCTTTGATGCTCAACTGGATGAAGTGGTGGCTTCGGAAGGCCCAGCTGCATTGGTCACCACTTCCGCCGATGCGAAGTTTTTCTCCAACGGTTTGGATATTGAGTGGCGCGGGGGTGACGGTGACGGTGAGGGCGGGGATAAATCAGTATTTGGCCAAGAATTTATGAAACTGATGGGACGGTTGATCACCTTTCCCGTGCCGACAGTCTGCGCAATTAACGGCCACGGCTTTGGTGCCGGTTTCATGCTGGCGCTTTGTCATGATGTGCGCATGATGCGGGCTGATCGTGGATTTCTTTGCGCGAATGAAATTCAATTAGGATTATCAATCCCGGACGCTGAATTGGCGTTGTTTCGCCATAAAATGTCAGCCAGCGCGTTTTTTGATACGGTGCAATTGGCCCATCGCTGGACCGGTCCGGCAGCACAGGCCGCAGGATTTGTACATGCCGCGGTTTCCGAAGACGATTTGCTTCCCACGGCAAAAATTAAGGCTGAACAATTGTCACCGCTTGGGGCCGATCGGGCGTTCTATGCGAAATCCAAGGAACGAATATTTGGTGAAAATCCCTCCATCAACGAAGCGAATGGTCCGGCTCACCAATTGCGTAATGCCTACAAACACTGAATGCTCATCGTTCCGTAAATCGAATGATGTCATGAGAGCATAAAATGGGGAGATGGAAATGAATGGGATCGACTATATCACACAGATTCTGAAGCTAGAGGGCGTTGAATGGTTGTCCTGCTTTCCTTCAAACCCATTAATTTCTACAGCCGCCCGCGAAGGTATCCGGCCCATAGCCTTCCGCCACGAGAGGGGCGCCGTCATGGCGGCAGATGGGTATAGCCGTATCAGCGACCGGCGCCGTTTCGGCGTGGTTGCTGTGCAATCCCAGGCTGGGGCAGAGAATATTATGGGTGGCCTATCCCAAGCATTTGCGGACAATATCCCAATACTGGTCATGCTAGGTGGTAACAGTCTGAACGAGATTTCTGTACGGCCGAATTTCTCCGCCGCTCAGAAATACCAGGGCTGGGCTAAGCAGGTTGAGGCTATCTACACCCCCAATCAGGTAGGTGATGTGATGCGACGGGCCTTTAATGCCTTGCGCAACGGCTCTCCGGGCCCAGTAGTGGTGGAGCTGACGGCGGATGTCTGCTCCCAGGATGTTCCCGAAGCGGCGCAAACCTATAAATCGCCTAAAATGACACGACAGGCTCCGGAATACGTTGATATCGTCGCGGCCGCGAAGGCTTTACTTGCCGCCCAAAGACCGATGATCTGGGCCGGTGCAGGAGTGTTGTTTTCTGGCGCTACGACGAGTTTGCGGGAGTTGGCGGAACTCACAGCAGCGCCAGTGTTTTGCACCATGCCGGGAAAGTCTGCCTTCGATGAACGCCATCCCCTCGCTTTGGGAGCGGGCAGCGGCGCCACGACCCTCCCTGCTCATCGTTGGTTGTCGGATAGCGACGTTATGCTGGCTCTAGGCACCAGCCTAACCCGCTCGCCATATGGGCAACAAATCCACCCAGGTAAGTTGCTTATCCACAACACAATTAATCACGAAGATATCAATAAGGATGAGGGATCCGATATTGCGCTGATTGGTGACGCGGCCCTTACCATCCAGGCACTGACCGATGAGGTCAAATCGCAAACGGGTGGTAAAGGAACTGGTGATCGGAACGCCATCGAGGCCGAAATTGCCGCGATCAAGGCAGAGTGGATAGAAGATTGGGTGCCGTTATTAACCTCAGATGAGGAGCCGTTGAATTACTATCGGGTGATCCATGAGATCAACCAAAACCTGGATCTAGAAAACAGTATTGTCACCCATGACGCTGGCGGGCCAAGGGATTCAATTGTTCCGTTCTACTGTGCCACCACGCCACATAGCTATATCGGCTGGGGCAAAACGACCCATTTGGGTTTTGGCATTCCGCTGATGATTGGTGCGAAAATGGCTGAGCCGGACAAATTCTGTCTGAATTTGATGGGGGATGGTGCCTTTGGTATGTCAGGAACCGACATAGAAACGGCAGCTCGGTCGGGGGTTGCCATCACAACGGTGCTATTGAACAACAGTGCCATGGCGACATATTCCGGTCCCTTGCAAGGTGTCATAGGTCCGGAGGCGCGTGAACGTTTTGGTGTTTCCACCATGCAAGGGGACT
>CAXGCE010000062.1:0-8180 GCA_964007795.1 uncultured Alphaproteobacteria bacterium
GGGAGAGCTTGGAACTATTCCTGCAAAAACAGGAAAACGCGCTCCGGATGATTGCCGACCGTCACGGGTCAATATTCCAGATCTTCATAAATCATGGGAACGCCCATTTTCTTGGCCTCTTCCAGACGCGGTGGCGGTGTGACAAAAGCCCCATATGAATTGACATCATCTGCCAGCAGCCTGCGCGTTATTTCGCGCGTAGCAACCCGACGTCCGGCCCTGGTGAAGAAGTTGCCCTTCACCTGAACACTGGCCACGAGAAGCTTTATGAAAGCTTTTGTCAAATCTCCATCCGGCGATGGAGGATTAATCCAGAAATCGTCCAGCGGCCCTTGGTGGGCAAGTCCGGCAATGTCGAAAACGGCAATGCCTAATACTTTCAACGGGATTCCGCGCTGCAAGACTTCGATGCCTGTAGTGCTGTTGATGAGGACAACGCCGCTAGCATTGGTGATGAGTTTGTGGAGATTGCCGCCATCTATCACCGTGATGCGCCGCCAGTGCAAGCCACCCTTTTCATGTTTCTTCTTGTCATTAAAAGGCCTCTCGTCGTGGTTGCTGTAGTGGCCAAACGCCAGCACGCGCCCCCTCTTGTCGCGCCCCTTCTGGTACGCCAATCCCAGTTTGGTGCCGCCGCTGCCAGACAGGTCGTAAGCGCGACTCCACACCGGCTGCCCGCTACGTGCCTCGAGACATACCACTCGTCGATAGTCAGGCTTCGTTTTCAAGAGGTCGCGCTCACGGTCAGGCTCGTAGGTCTTCGCATGGATGTTCGACTTAGTCTCCTCCGCCACCTGTTCCCTCTCGGCCGGCATGAGGTCGTCCTCCAAGAAAAACAAGCGCCCCTCGCCGAGCACCAGCGAGATGTTCGGGATATCCTTTCCCTTGCGCTCCCACAGCAGCTTGCCGGTTTTCGTGTCAAACGCAAACAGCTTCGAGCTAAGCATGATGGTCTCCGGATTCACCGGCGATGGATTGTGATCCGGCAGCCAATTGGGAAATTTGGCCATGTAACGCCAATGCAAGCCCTCGCGCTTGAAATGGTCGTAGGCGTGGTCGTCGGGTTTGGGATACTTCTTGATCACGCTGTTCAAGGTCCCTCGGGCATTCGCCGGCACGTCCTTCGCATCCTTCCACTCGCCATCCTTCACCAGCACGTTCCACAGATAACCGTACTCCTGTTTCAAGGGCACCGCGCTGCTGCCAAACAAGATGCCGTCTTGCACCGCGATGTATCCCCAGCGCAACGCCGGGTCGCTCTCCTTGCGCGGCAAGGTGTACTTGCGGATCGTGTTCCCCGTCTGCGCATCCAAGTGGTGCACATGATCGCCCGTCGCCACGAAGATCGCGTCATCCGTCGCCGCCAAGTTCGAGCCGTCCACGTCTACTCGCACTCGCACCGCGCCCTTGATCTCGCGCTTCCACAGGAACGCCCCGTTGTACGCATCGTGCGCCATCACCATTTCCGCCCCTTGCATGATCAATCGGCCATTAATAGCCAGCGGGCTGGCCGCGCGCGCATGGCGTTCCACCATGTTTTCACTCCCCGGCTCGCCGAACCAAAGCACCCCCAGCGGCCCCTTCACCAGTTCATCGCGCGATGACGACGTATTGGCCATGTTTCCATAAAGCCCCGTCCACTCCCCCGCGCCATTCAGCTTGCCGCGCGTGAACTCCAACTGCCCGCGGTTAGCATCCGGAGCATCAGAATCGTGGGTGATGACCGTCGAAGTCTCCGCCCGCGCATTCTTTTTCAGTTCCTCAACAAACTTCCCATCGTCCGGCACACTTAGAATCAGCTTGCCGCCCGCCGGTCGCAAAACCCGCGCCAGCTCCTTCGCCGGCAGCTTCGCCGCCAGCCCTTCCGACACGATCAGGTTGGCGAAATAATCCGGCAACTCCTCAAGCGTCCACGGCTCCACCGACACGCGGCTGCCAAGCAACCCCGCCTCATCAAACATACGCCGCGCCGCCTCCCGTTGCTTGGCATCATGCACCAGTGCCACAATGTTAAAATCACTCTCCGCCGCCAGGTGCCATGTTAACTGGCATGGCCCCGCATCCGCCACCAGTGCCCAGCCACGCCGCACACCCGCGCGTTTCACCAGCTCCAGAGCCTTGGCCTTTACTTCCACTGCGTTCAGTTCCACTAGTTCCTCATGGTGTTTGAAGTAAGTAATGTAGCATGGAACTCGATCACTGGGCCAAGGTTCATCAACAGTCTCTGCTACAGAATTTTATCGAATCCGAATTTCATCCCCCGATATCCAGACCATCGACTTCATGTCTGAAGATTTTGCGCCCGCTGCGGAATAGCCGCCGTTCGCTAAATTTTTCGCCCTGCGAATGGTCATTATGTAGCCACACGCTTGGCCGCCCCGCCTTTCGTCGGAATCAAATAGAACCAATTTGGACTCGACCGATTTAACTATTGTGACTTGATTTATACCGTTCACCTGCCCGTTCGCCTCACCGTACAGTCGGATATTGATGGTGTGTATAAATAACGGCTATAGCCAATCCTTGCCTTGGCGGGCATAGTCCCCGGCCCTCGTTACCGCCTTCATCAGTTCCTGAGACGCTGTGCCCTGCACTCCCTCTGGTTCCACGCCGTCCCGCAACGCCTTCATAGTCTCATATATCGCCTGCACAGAAGCCGAGAATGTTTGATGTCCGCGCAAGAGAAAACGTACACCTTGACCAGCAAGCCATTTGGGGTCACGCATCTCCTCCGCTCCTCCCCCCAGTAGCAAGGGCACATCAATTTCTCCCGCAATCTCCTCTAACACAGCCCGAGATGGCACACCGACCAAAAATATGGCGTCGACGCCGGCCTTCACATAAGCCTGTGACCGCTCAATTGCGTCATCCACGGATGTTAGCTGCGCTGCGCTGGTACGGCCGGCGATGACCATGGCGGCATCGGACCGCCCATTGACCGCTGCCCGCATTTTGCCCACACCTTCCTCGATAGACAGCAAAGATGGCTCGCCGCCGCTGCCGAACCGTTGCGGCAATTCAGTGTCTTCAATTGACAAGCCGGCCAAACCGGCTAATTCCAACTCTTCCACGGTTCGTTTTACGTTCAAGGCATTGCCGTATCCATGATCCGCATCCGCAAACAGGGGGAGGTCCGAAGCACGGCCCATGCGTAGGGCTTGCTGTGCAAACTCCGCCTGGGTCAACAGGATCAGATCCGGCGCCGCGAGAACGGCAAGTGAGGCCAGGGAACCAGCGTACATGCCCATCTCGAACCCAAGGTGCTCCGCGATCCGGGCAGAGATAGGATCATAAACCGAAGCAGGATAGACGCAGGCCTCCCCCTGCAGAATTTCCCGAAAACGTTCCCGACGGCCACTAAAACGTGACATCAAACAATACTCCCCTGCTCAATATGCCGAAATGCCGCCCTCGGCGGGGATGACGGCGCCGTTGACCATACGTGATTCATCCGAAGCCAGAAATAGGGCAATGTTGGCAATATCCTCCGGTTCACCCACGCCAAAAGGATAGCTCTCGAAAGTCCCGACGCTGCCTTTTCTCGCTTCGGATGGTTTCCGCGCCACATAGCGTGATTTGATTCGCTCAGTCTTGACCAGTCCAGGGCAAATTACGTTGGCCCGCACACCTAAATCGGCGTAGGCGCCCGCCAGACTTCTTGTCAGCGATATCAAAGCGCCCTTGGCCGAGGAATAGACGTGGGCTGGATGATTACCTCGCAAGGCGACGACGGAGGAAACATTGACGACTGCGCCACCGCCACTGTCAATTATAGCGGGAATGCCATGACGGCTACATAGGAATGGGCCCTTCAGATCCAACGGAATGGTACGGTCCCAAACTTCCATGTCCACATCCGTGACTTTGTTGTCCTCCAGTACCGAGCCGCCGGCACAGTTGAACAATATGTGAAGGCCGCCGAAATGCGCAATCGCCTGGGCTATCATGTCCTTGACGCTGTCTTCATCCGTGACGTCTGTAGGCACGAAAACGGCGTTGTTGCCAGCTTCTCTCGCGGTTATGGCCCCCTTCCCCTCGTCAATTTCTGCCACCACAACGCAGGCGCCTTCACGAGTGAAGATACTGGCGGCTGATCGTGCAATGCCTGATCCCGCCCCAGTAATGACCGCCACTTTGCCGTCCAGTCGGCCCATGCCAAGTCCTCCCAGTAATTTAGATCCATCAGTTTTGCATGGCTTTATTGCGCTAAGCTATCCCAAAGAAGCCGAGAATGTATTTTGAATTTGTCCATGCGCTTCGATTTGATTTTGTACGATCCCCGCCCCGCAGGCACCGTCCAAGCCATTGCCACGATCACCCGTCCCCTGTATGGCTTCAAACGGGACCTACTAACGATTTTTGAAAGCCTACCGGGGCTGCATCTGGCTTAGTGCCGAGATTGGGAGATACGTCGCGTGACGCTAAAAGTAATTGGCGCTGGATTCGGCCGCACCGGAACCCTGTCAATGAAAGGCGCCCTAGAGAATTTGGGTCTAGGTCCATGCTATCACATGCTGGAGGTTATGAACCGGCCAGAAAACGCCGACGCCTGGTACAATGCGGCGCAGGGCGAGCCCACGAATTGGGAGGTTATTCTGAACGGATTTCAATCCAGCGTTGATTGGCCGGCTTGCCATTTCTGGAAACCGTTGGCATCACACTTCCCCGAGGCCAAGATCATCCTGACCCTACGCGATGAAGAGGCGTGGTGGCAGAGCATCAACAATACCATTTTGCGAAATTTTCGGGATGGCGACGAAGTGGTGGACCCGGCCCGTGTTAAAATGCGGCGAATGACCCGCGACCTAATCGTCCGGAAGGTATTTGGCGGCAACATCAACGATCGTGACCATGTCCTCGCCGCCTATCACCGCAACATCGAAGAGGTGAAGGCGGGAGTTCCCAAGGAACGCCTGTTAATCTTCGACGTAGCAGAGGGATGGGAACCTCTTTGCAAATTTCTCAATTTGCCCATCCCGAATGATCCCTTTCCGCACACCAATACGACAAAGAATTTTCAGGACCGCATAGCTGAACGGAAGGTGCAATCCAAAAACTAGCCTTCCAAGGCGGGTAGGCGGTAACGATCCTGCGGGTCGTCCCAACCTTTAAAATTGGGTTTGCGTTTTTCCGCGAAAGCCGCGCGGGATTCCATCAAATCCGATTTAGCGCCGTGGTCGTGCAGCGCATTCGCTAAACTTTTTAAATCCGGCGCGATAGATGGCCGCATCTGCCGCATCATATGAACCGTATTGACGCGCGAGGCCGGCGGAAGCGTTAGCAAATGTTCCGCCATCTCCATAGCCGTATGCATTAGGGCGTCAGCATCGACCACCCGATTTATAAAACCGATTTCATAAAATCGCTGTGCCGTGAAGCGGAAACCCAGGGCCATTTCCATAGCGATCGGATAGGGAAGATTTGCGACGTGGCCATGATTGTAACCGCCCAATAACCAGCGTTTGGCCTCCGATACTTCAAATATTGCATCACGTGCTGCGACGCGAAGATCTGTTGCTTCCACTAGCATAAAACCCCCACCCATGGCGAAGCCGTTGATAGCGGCAATCACCGGTTTTTCCAATTCGCCCGACATCAACGGATTTATTACCTGAATGGGGGTGCCGCCGGGTGTTTTGTTCTCCAGGGTCTCTTTCATATCCTCACCCGCACAAAATCCCCGCCCGGTGCCAGTAAAAATCGCAACTTCCAGCTCGCCGTCCTGGCGAAACGTGGTCCAGGTCTCGGCTAGAACGGTGCGCATTTCCGTGTTCAAAGCATTAAGCCTTTCTGGCCGGTTCATTCTAACGACGAATATTTTCCCGTGACGTTCTGTTTCGACGACTGCCATGTGTCCACTCCCACTATCCAAAATGCCTAATCTAAGAATAACCTCGGCACGCGGTTGCACAAAGTTATCTGTTCCGTCATTTTGCGGTTATGAAACTCTTGAGTGTTTTTGTAGCGTTGTTTCTGTTTATCGCAATCCGTGGCCAAGCGGAACAGCGGCACTTCATAACACTCGCCTCGACTACGTCCATTATGGCATCGGGCTTATACGACCAAATTTTGCCCAAATTTACTGGAGATACAGGCATCGACGTTCACGTGGTAGCCGTTGGTACAGGACAAGCCCTGCGCCTGGCACGCAACGGCGATGCGGACGCCCTGCTGGTGCATCATCCACCATCAGAGCAGTCATTCCTTGCAGAAGGTTATGGACTGCAACGTCACTTGGTCATGTACAACCAGTTCCTGATTGTCGGACCTAAGAATGACCCTGCAACCGCCGGGACGACAACAGACCCAGCCGACGCCTTGCGTCGAATTGCCGAGACAAAGGCAATCTTTGTCTCGCGCGGGGACAACAGCGGCACCCACCTGAAGGAACTCAGCCTCTGGCGCACCGCAGGTGTCGACCCAAAACCAGGATCGGGGGTTTGGTATATGGAAACAGGGTCAGGCATGGGAGCGACCTTGCGCATTTCTTCGGCAATGGAGGGTTATTCCCTGACTGACCGGGGGACCTGGCTTAGTTATCGCGACCGGAACGGATTGCGCGCCGTGTTTGACCGTCCCGATACCAACTTGCGCAACCAATATAGTGTCATCATCGTGAACCCGGATCGGCACGCCCATGTTAAGGCCACCCTGGCGCAACGTTTCGTGGAATGGCTGACCGACGCGCCTGGACAGGCGGCCATCGACGCTGTCACCATGGAAGGCCAGCGATTGTTCATTCCCAATGCCACAACCACAAAATAAGCGGACGAACAGGGAGCACAATAGATGGAATTTGGTTTGCACTTCGCATCTACGACTTACCCAGAGCGGGACCGTTCCGTGCAATTTTGCCAAGAAGCTGAGTTAGCCGGATTTTCCTTTGCCATAGCTGTCGAGCATGTGGTTTTGCCGACCAACTACGCTTCAGTCTACCCTTATTCCCCGACGGGCAAACTACCCGGCGATCTGATGGCGAATCTGCCTGACCCATTGGTGTGGATGACCCATGTAGCGGCTTGCACGGAACGGCTTCATTTTATGACCGGCGTATTGATCCTGCCTCAACGCAACCCCTTGGTTCTGGCCAAGCAATTGGCGACCATGGATTATCTATCGGGCGGTCGCATAGAATTGGGGATTGGCGTCGGTTGGCTGCGCGAAGAGTTCGAGGCAATTGGTGTGCCTTTCGAACGACGGGGACAACGCACGGATGAGCATATCGAGGCCATGCGCGCCCTCTGGGCCAGTGACGATGCCAGTTATCACGGGGATTTTGTAAATTTCACGAGAATGTCCTGCAATCCCAAACCAATGCAAGATCCTCTACCAATCATTATCGGAGGGCATTCCGAGTATGCGGCCCGCCGGGCCGGCCGTTTGGGCAATGGCTTCTTTCCCGCCACGGGGTGGTCTGGCGATATCAAACCGCTGCTGGAGATAGTCCACAAAGAGGCAGAGAAAGCCAGTCGCGACCCCAACTTAATTCAGGTCACAACAGGTCTGGGTCCTGAAAATCATTTGGAGTCGGCATTGCGCTTGGGCGAACAGGGTATCCACCGGGTTGTTGTGCCGTCAACGCTATTCAAAGACGACATCCCCGGCAGCTTGCAGCGCTTCGCCGCCGACGTCATCAATCCGGCAAATGCACGGATCGGCTAGCCCTGAGCGTCCAAAACGGCGAGGGCGGAGATATTCACTACGCCCCGCGATGTGACTGATGGCGTTAGGATATGCACCGGTTTTGCCGCCCCCAGCAGCAGCGGCCCAACGCCCAGGCCATCACCGGCCGATTTCAACAGATTGAACGCCCCGTTGGCGGCATCGGCGCGAAACAGCGCCTGGAAGGCCTTGAACCCGGTCAACTCCAGCGCGTGTGCCAGGCGGGTCAGACTGGAGGCATTGACGCCATGCTGCCGGGCCAGTGCCGAAATGCTCAGCGTCGCTGCCAGTTCCGGGGCTGCGAGCAGCTGTTCCAGCAGCTTGAGGCCGCCCGGAGTCAATCTGGGCGCCCGGGATTCTCCTCGGCGCGCGGCGATCGAGAGTGCCTGCAGGGCAGCCATCGATGTCGGGGGCGTGTCGAAACCATCGTGATCGGCCATGACCAGTCCCTCTTTCAGTTTTGTGAGGTTAAATCATATGTTTAGAATTAAGGTAATTATATCACACTTAATCAACGA
>CAXGCE010000063.1:0-8086 GCA_964007795.1 uncultured Alphaproteobacteria bacterium
CTGGTATGACCTCGCCGGTTTCAATGTCCAGATTTGACTGGCGAGCAAACGGCGTTCCAGCGCCTGGATTTACACCGCGGGTGCCTTCCAGATGGCCAAACCGATTACTGAACGCTATCTGCTGTTCGTCGGTAATCGGCTGGTCAGAAAGAATTAGAATCAAATATTCATCCAGCGCCTCTCGGATTGCCACAAACTCGTCATCCGACAACTTCCGGCGAAGATCGACGCCCGTAATTCGGGCGCCAAACACCGGAGTGACGGACGTAATGGAGATTCCCATAGTAACCTACTTAGTTTGCCAAAGGCGGCCTGCGCAGATGCCATTCTGTAGCCTGTTCGTAGGCGTGGGCTACTTGCAGCAATACCGGCTCTTCAAACCAACCGGCCATCAATTGTAGGCCGATGGGTAGACCATCTTCGGTAACGCCGCACGGGATAGAAATTGCGGGTTGGCCGGTGAAACAGGCCAGGCGCGTGAGTTGGCCCAGGACGCGCCAGCCGGTGACCTCCTTGCCATTAACCATCATTGTGCCCGTTTCGATGGGAACAGGCGGGATCACCGTTGTAGGCATGGCTAGAATAGGCGTTTGCTCCAGCACTCCAGCCATCTCCCGCTGCGCCATAGCCTGACACTGTCGGGCTCGGATGAAGTCGGTTGAGGTCAGGCCTTCGCCCAGACGGAGGCGTTCGTTCACATCTGGTGACAGATCATCTCCTCGGTCACGCAGATGCACTTCATGTACTGACAGGGCTTCGGCCATGGCCATGGTGTTCCAGCCCTGAACCGCCTCTCGGTTAAAGGGAAGAACCGCCTCCTCGACGGATGCGCCTAAATCATCTAGGACCTTAATGGCAGCGTTTACTGCCGATTCAATCTCCGGATGCAGGCGGTCGAAATAAAAATCCTGGGGCACGCCGATCCGCAGACCAGCTAGTGGCTGGTCCAACTCGGATGTGTAATCTCGCACCCTCGCGTGTGCCGTAGACGGGTCCGCCTCGTCTGTGCCGGCAATAGCTTGTAAAACTAGGGCCGCATCGCGAACCGTACGTGCCAGAGGTCCGCCATGATCCAAACTCTCACACAACGTATAGATTCCGGCACGAGACGCGAGACCGTAGGTCTGTTTGAGACCGACGACACCGCACAAGGCGGCAGGAATTCTAATAGATCCGCCTGTATCACTGCCCAGGGTCGCCATGGCCAGAGCGGCAGAGGTGGCGCAACCGGAGCCGGACGATGAGCCGCCTGATACTTTAGACGTATCCCACGGGTTGAGGGCGGTGCCAACAATTGGGTTTATCCCTGTGGGGCCAAAAGCAAATTCATGCAAATTCAACAGGCCTAACATGATGGCGCCGGCATTGCGCAATCGAGCCACCGACGTGGCATCAGTATTGGCGATGCCCTCCGCAAGGATTTTGGAGCCGCATGTGCGCTCCATACCGGCCACCTGGAAAAGATCTTTCACCGCAAGAGGAATGCCGTGCAAAGGTCCTCGATAGTTGCCCGCGGCAATCTCCTCTTCTGCCGTCTTGGCGGCAGCAAGGGCAGCGTCCGGGTACAATGAAACATAAGCGTTCAAGGTTGGGTTCACGGCATCAATGCGTGCTAGTTGGCTTTCCATTAGTTCAACTGGCGAAACCTGACGCCGTTCCATCAATGGTGCCAAAGTGGCTATATCCATCAATGCGAGTTCAGAATTGCTCACTCCACCGCCTCCGGTACTGCAACAATCAACAGAATGCCATATACCGCCACATAGAGTGTATCCTTGATGGCGCCCAGGCCATGCTTATTTTCTCCGCCCTGCAACAGGATCACGATGATTTCCAGCACAAAAGCAAGAATGGCCAAAAAGAAGAACGGCCAGATGGTGCTCCACCACGACAGCTCAGCTGGCATTGTCATGCCTTGTACCGTGCGCCAGATCAATAACAGGATGGGCAAGGCGATCAGATAGGCATGGGCCACAAGGAAGCGAAATCGTGTCAGGTTTCGGTCCAACATCCAGAAAATTAGGAAAAACAAAGCAATATGAAGGACATCCCAAAACATGGAGGCGTATTTCTCACTGCCGCCATATTGTCGCAAATTCAGAAAACCAAGTATCAAAAGGAATGTAACCGCGTCACATAACAACCATTCCCGGAAATTCTCTGCCCCGCTTTTGACATTCCAGCCACGCGCCGCCTTGTCAAACAGCAGAACGAGCGCCACCGCTAGGGCGGCGGGATAAAATAGATGCAAGACGACAAAATGCTGATCCGCTGTGGACAGATAGACCCAGTTCAAGAGCAGGAAGGCCACGAGCAGCGCTAACAATCCCAACAAGCGCACGCCGACAGACGTCGGTTGGGTCTCAGCCGCCTCGCCTGCCCCGAGTTCGACGCCGGCAACATGTTGCAAAGGCGTCTGACCGCCCTGGGGCACCGTCTGTACGATCAGATAGATTACGAACGCCACCAACCCAAAGCCGGCAACAATCAACATAATGACAAAAAAGGTGATGGCCCGGCCGTCTGCCCGCCAATCTGCCGCCTGACCCAGCAACCCGTCTGTGGAAAACTGCCACACGCCTAAAATAATCGCTACCAGCAGCAAAATAGCAGCTAGCAGATATTGATACCAACGGCCAGCGACACCGCCAACCGTGCCGCCGGCCGGTCCGCCCCGCGACAGGGACACGGCCCGCCCAATAAGAAAAATTAGAAACGCCAAGACACCGACAACGGCGATAGCCGCCATGACTTCGATAAATATGACCGAACGACTATCCACTCTACGACTTGCGCTCCCTCATCAAATTTTACGCTTCGTTCCGTCCGCGTACGGTTTCAAGATAGTCCATCACCTCACTCAGGTTCACCACATCCGCGTAACGGCGACCCACGTCCAACAGATTGGATTTATGCGGCCCCTCTTCTACGTCACCAACACAATCCTCGGGTACAGCCACCCGAAAGCCAAAGGAAAATGCGTCAATAACTGAAGCGCGAATACAACCAGACGTGTTGCAGCCAGCGATGATCACCGTATCTACTCGCTCCTTGATGAAAAACTGAGTTATCGCAGTCTGGAAAAAGATCGACGGACCGGTTTTACAAAATACCACGTCGTAGTCCGAGTCATAGATCCGAGGCTCCAACTCAGTGCAAGGATGGCCATGATGAAATTCTTCCACGACAGTTGGAATTTTCCAGTAGGGTGCGTCCCTGCCGGATGAATAGGCAGTATAACAGGTTGCCACGGGCACATTGGCGGCACGTGCAACCTTTAACATTCTTGCAGTGTTTTCGACTGCACGTTCCACTAGGGGCCGGCCACCCAAGGTATACTGCCCATCCGTGAATCCGGTTTGAAAATCCACGACGGCGATACCCGGCCGTTCACCGAACCCAATTTTGTAGGCCCCAAATCCTATTTCCTCGTATTTGTCTGTCATGCCGTTTGTTCCTTCAGTGTTACGTCAAACCGATCCTTGAAGGCCCCAGCCAATCGTTGGTACTGCACTCCTACCCGGATCACCGAAAAGTCTCGAAAATCGATGATAGTCGAGGAACGCCCCTGATGGTTAGCATATTGCGATAGGCCGTAATCAAAGGCGATGTCGGCCGCTTCACGCACCACAGCATCGATATCCGCCAACCGATACTTGCTGCCCAAGAGTGATAGGTTAGCGGACGATCCGAACACCGGCATATTCCGTTCCAAGGCTTGGCGGGCGATTTCGTCATGCATCTGCCCGGCGTTCAATAACATGTCCAACGTGCCAGCTTTGGACGAAGATTGCAGGACAAAGGGATCGACCTTGGCTAAGAAGGTATGATCTTCACGAAACGGTGCGACTACGGAAAATGGCAGGCCGACCGCCTCCACCATCTGCTGAACCATTACATGGCGGTCTGTATCCATTATGTGCAGAGCGGCGGACATGTTAATATTTCCAAACATGCCACTGGGTTTCTCATAAGAGCGGCTTTTGGCATCGAAGATACGGCGGATGCCCTGGGGTGTGGCGGCCAGGATGGCGTAGGCGACATCCAACGGGGCAATTGCTACGCCACCGCTGCCTAAGGTATTTAACAGTTTCGTGACATCGTCCCGCAGATAGTTAGGCGGCACAGGATCGTGGGTGCGCCGCTCGACATGAGACAGCGGCTCAAGCGGCGTTTCCAACTCAATTATGTTACTTAGTACCATACAGCCGGTCGCCCGCGTCACCCAGTCCGGGCAAAATATAGCCGATATCGTTCAGCTGGCGATCGATGGCCGCCGTCAAGATGGGCACGTCCGGATGGGCAGTGGAAAACGTCTCGATCCCTTCTGGCGCTGAGACGAGAGAGACGAATTTCATTTTCTGGGCCCCGGCCTCCTTAAGGCGGGTCACAGCAGCGGTTGCGGAATTACCGGTGGCCAGCATGGGGTCAACCACTATGACTTGCCGATCGCCGATGGAATGGGGCAGTTTCAGATAATATTCCACCGCCTCAAGGGTATCATGGTCACGGTACATGCCGATATGCCCCACCCGAGCCGAGGGGATTAGATCCAGCATGCCCTCCAATAAGCCGTTTCCAGCCCTCAGGATCGACACCAGACACAATTTCATGCCATCCAGCACCGGCGCTTCCATGACCTCTAGCGGCGTCTCGATCCGTACGGTCTTCACGGGCAAATCGCGGGTCGCTTCAAATGCTAGCAGGAGAGCAATCTCTCCAAGCAACTGTCGGAATTCAGCAGTTGAAGTTTCGATTCGGCGCAACAAAGTCACCTTGTGCTGGATCAGCGGATGATCCGCCACTGTCGCATTCAGTGCCGCCATAGCCACGTCCCCTCTTTTGTTATGGACGCAGTTTAACCGCAGACCGCCAAGCCTCCTAATTCCAATCAGTCAATGCAGATTCCAAAACCCAAATATTTAGATTTGATGGAATCACTGATGTTCAAGACTAGTGATCTGCGCAGAATTCTGTGTAGTCACGCTCACAGTGACCAAACTGGCTGTGCCCGATGAAAAGCCAGTTTGATCAAGTCAACAATTAGGCTCAAATTTCCTAGCCTCGGCCCACGAAGGGCATTTGCGTCGCCATGACCGTTAGCGTTTGTATATTAGCATCCAGGGGTAAGCTGGCCATGTAGACGATTGCCTTCGATACATTATCTACGTCCATGACGGGTTCCGGCTTAATGGAACCGTCCGCCTGAGGCACGCCATCGACCATGCGCCCGGTCATGGGCGTCAGGGCATTGCCGATATCAATCTGGCCACAGGCGATATTGTATTTCCGGCCATCCAGGGAGGTGGATTTAGTCAAACCGGTCACCGCGTGCTTGGTTGAAGTATAGGGCGCAGAGTTCGGCCGTGGCGTGTAGGCCGATATAGAGCCGTTGTTGATGATACGGCCACCCATTGGATCCTGAGCCTTCATTACCCGGAACGCCTCTTGCGTGCACAGGAACACGCCCGTCAGGTTGACGTTCACTACCATTGACCATTGTTCGAACGTTAGATCCTCGAGGTTCACTGGCGGCGCACCGGCCCCAGCGTTGTTGAACAACAGATCCAGCCGGCTGAATGCCTTTGTCGTAGCGCCAAACAGTGCGGCACAGTCATCGGGATCAGTAACATCCGTGACGACGGCAATTGCCCGTCTAGCATCTACGCCAGCCTCAGCTATAGTTTCCTCCAAGGTATCCTCCCGCCGACCGGCCAGGACCACCGAGTAACCTTCCGCAAGCAACGCGACAGCTGCACCCCGGCCGACGCCAGATCCTGCGCCCGTCACAATGGCCACCTTGTCTTCTCCACTCATTTTGCCGTTCCCTATTCTGATTGGCGTTCGCCCTCAAGGTAATGCTATTCAACGCCGTAATCGACCCGGAAATGACCGATTGTATCAGGGGCCAATAGTCACCTCATATGTCCGCGCTGGCATTCATGTTCAAGATCAGACATGCGACAAATTGCTCCGCAGGTCGATCCAGATAGACGACACCCTGGACAATATCCTGCCGGCACATAAAATTCTGGGGAGAATTGAGTTTGGCGGTGTCCGGATTGTAGGTCAGATCGGACGTGGCGAAAACGGCTTGATATCCAAAATATGACCTCCCGCATCCACTAGGCCGTCAGCGCGCTGATAGGCAGTGATCGAAATCGCGCAGTTGTGAATTTCTTCTCGTTCCGTGGCCTGGGACAGCGGTATATGGGGCCTCTGGTGTTGATGAGATTATTGTCCTGCGATTACTCCGACCGACAATGGATGGCAAGCATGGCGGAGCCTGCTAGACTCACGGCACCATTTGGTTGGGAAAGTGACGAGCATGAAGTCGGACAGCTACTACGGTTGGGTCATGGTGTTTGTGGGGTTCTCCTTGTCCGCCCTGAGTTTTGGCGGTCTGGCCGCCGTTGGCGTTTTCCTGAAGCCGCTAATCACGGAGTTTGGCTGGTCACGGGGCGCGACGGCCGCCGGATACACCGTCGCCGCTTTTTCAGCGGCAGCATTTGGTATTCCCTTGGGTTATTTTGCCGACCGCAAGCCGACCCGGCGGTTTATGTTTATGGGCGCGACGGCCCTCGCTACTGGTCTGTTACTGCTCAGCCAAATCTCGGCGATCTGGCAATTTTACCTGGCCTATTTTCTTTTCGGTGCCTTTGGCCATGCCGCCATTTCCAGCACCATTTGGGCTAATATCGGGCAGTGGTTTACCCACAATAAGGGCCTGGCCCTAGGTGTCGGCCTGGCCGGCAGCGCCTTTGGGCAGGCGGCTGTACCCTTTTGCGCTAGCTTGCTGATCTCAGCCCTTGATTGGCAAACCGCCTATCTGATCCTGGGTTTGGTCTATTTGCTGTTGGGCATGGCCGTCGCAACGCTGACCCGGGACCCGCCATCGAAACGGGAGCGCATTGCCGCTATCAAGTACGGTGCGGATGCTGGTGGGGCCTGGACCCTTGGATCCGCTAAGAGCACAGTGATCTGGCTCTCCTTTGCGACGATTTTTTGCTGTTCCTGTATGTCCGTAGCTATCGTGCATGTTGTCCCGGCCCTGTCCGATAATGGCTTCAAGCCAGAAATAGCGGCATCCGTCCTGACTACGATCATGGTAGCGGGCGCCATGGGCCGGCTTTGTTCCGGCAAACTGTGCGATATGATAGGACCGCTACAAACGTATGCCTGCATGTCCCTGGGGCAGACCTGCCTGGTGGCCTGGTTCCCTCACATACAATCCTTGGCCATTGTTTATATTCTGGCGGCGGTGTTCGGATTTTTCTTTTCCGGAGTCATGTCGTCCATGATTATTTGCGTCAACTTCATGGTTCCGGAGAAGGTCGCCGCCCGTTGCTGGGCCATCGTTAGCCTATTTGCCTGGATCGGCATGGGCCTGGGCAGCTATATGGGCGGGGCATTGTTCGATATCAGCGGCGACTATACGTGGTCCTTCGCTTTTGCCACGTTCATGGGTTGTGGCAATCTGATTGTGGTATTTTCCTATCGTCTGAGCGGGAGCCCACTAAAACCGATCGCGGCTAAATAAAAAGACATGGAGGAAACGTATGGCGAAAAATTTCACTCCTAATGATGAGCAACTGGACGGCAAGGTCGCTATTGTCTCAGGCGCGGGCGCAGCGGAGGGGGGCATCGGCAACGGCCGTGCCGCAGCCATCCTTTTGGCCAAGGCCGGCGCCAGGGTTTTGTGCGTGGATCGAGATCTGGAGCGAGCAACTGAAACTGTCAAAATGATCGAGGCGGAAGACGGAGAGGCCTTTGCATACCAAGCGGAAACCACCAGAGAAGTTGACTGCGAGGCTATGGTTGCCAAGGCCATGGAGGCCTATGGCCGTGTCGATGTTTTGGATAACAATGTGGGCATTGGTAGCCAAGGATCCGTAGTGGAGGAGAGCCTGGAGAACTGGGACCGGGTTATGCGCATCAACGTACGTTCCATGTTCCTGGCGGCGAAGTACGCCATTCCCGCTATGATCGATGGTGGCGACGGCGGTGCCATAGTCAATGTCTCCTCCATATCTGCCCTGCGACCACGGGGGCTGACCGCCTATTCCGCCTCGAAGGGCGCGGTAAT
>CAXGCE010000064.1:0-8053 GCA_964007795.1 uncultured Alphaproteobacteria bacterium
CCCAAAGTAGGGCTTTCCCAATCGTCCTCGACAAAGCGGATGTCGTGACTAGCAGCATCCAGGCCAATGGCAGCGAGGCTGCCCAGATATAAATCCTGAAAATCGGGGGGCGAAGGCTTCATAATCACCTGGAACTGATAATAATGCTGCAAGCGGTTGGGGTTCTCGCCATAGCGTCCGTCAGCGGGCCGGCGCGACGGCTGTACATAGGCGGCATTCCAGCTTCTGCTACCAAGGGACCGCAAGGTTGTGGCCCAGTGAAAGGTACCTGCGCCCACCTCCATGTCGTAGGGCTGCAGGATTATGCAGCCCTGCTCGGACCAATAATTTTGCAGCGCCAGAATTAGGCCCTGAAAGGTTTTAGTGTTAAATGTTGGCGTGCCGGTCATGGGTCACGGTTTTCCATGATATGAGATTCGGCGCAACCTAGTCGCCACATCAGCCCTTGGCAATGGGGCAATCGTCTCGCTCGCAACTGCTGCCTTCGGTTGCCACATAATTGCCGCAGACCCCACAGGGGTTTAGGTCGAGGGCGTCGGTTTCGGCAGGTTCTTTGGCGTCCTTCAAAGTCGGATTCGATCGGCCCCGCAGGATCTTCGAGACTAAAAAGACCCCGGCCACCAGGGCCAAAAGCAAAAGAATTTTCGGCAAGCTAAGCATGGTAGGGAAGATTAGTTGTAAGCCGCAACAGGTCAACCATTCTGGCGCCCGTCTTGGATGATCATCTCAGCCGCTTTTTCTGCAATCATGACAACAGGAGAGTTGGTGTTGCCGGAGGTGATGGTAGGCATGATGGATGCATCGACCACGCGCAAGCTGTTAATGCCATGGACACGCAAGCGATCGTCAACCACCGACCGGTCATCCTGACCCATACGGCACGTGCTGACGGGATGAAAAATAGTTGTTGCTATGTTGCCGGCCGCCTTGGCTAAACTTTCATCGTCATGACCAATTTCCGGTCCAGGTCGGAACTCTACAGGGTTATAGGGTTCCAGGCCTGGCGCGGCGCAGATTTTGCGGGTGAGCCGTATGGCGTCTGCGGTTACCCTACGGTCGCTTTCGGTGGAAAGGTAGTTGGGCCGGATGGACGGTTGGCGCATCGCATCTGAGCTATCGATATGAATGCTACCCCGGCTATCGGGCCGCAAATTGCAGACCGAGGCGGTGAAGGCCTCAAACGGGTGCAAATCCTCGCCTAGTTTGTCCGTGCTCAGTGGCTGGACATGGTATTGCAGGTTCGCAGTTTCCCGGCTGGGATCGGATTTGGCAAAGGCACCCAACTGACTGGGCGCCATGGTCAAAGGTCCGGTTTTGAACAGAACATATTCCACACCCATGGCGATGCGGCCCAGCAGGTTGTTGGCGCGGAGGTTCAAGGTTCTGGTGTTGGAAACCCTGTAAACCAGGCGCACCTGCAAATGGTCCTGCAAATTTTCACCAACGCCGGCAAGTTCCTTCTGCACTGAAATGCCGTGGTGCTGTAGCAATTGGCCTTGTCCGATTCCGGACAGCTCGAGCAGCTGCGGAGAATTGACCGAGCCGCCCGAGAGGATCACCGCGCCATTAGCCTTGGCTTCGGTTAGCGTATCGTTATGGCGAAACTCCAGACCCGTTGCTCGACCATCCTCAATAATGACGCGGGTGGCCTGGGCATGGGTCAAGACCTCCAGATTCTGTCGTTGCATGGCCGGCCTTAGGAAAGCTTTGGCAGCACTCCAGCGCATTCCACGTTTTTGATTGACCTGAAAATAGCCGCAACCTTCATTATCGCCGCGATTGAAGTCGTCCGACTTTGGGATGCCTACCTGGGCCGCAGCCTCGCGAAATGCGGCCAGAATTTCCCAATTGACACGCGGTTCCTCAACTCGCCATTCGCCATCTGTACCGTGCATGTCATTGCTGCCGGCAAAATGGTTTTCAGTTATGCGGAAATAGGGCAGAACGTCGTCCCAGGCCCAGCCCATGTTGCCCATCTGCCGCCATTGATCATAGTCCCGCGCCTGTCCGCGCATGTAGATCATGCCGTTGATGGAAGAACAGCCGCCCAGAACCTTGCCCCGGGCGTAGTCGATGGTCCGGCCATTCAGGCCTGGCTCCGACTCGGTCTTGTAGCACCAATCCGTTCTTGGATTGCCCAGGGTGTAAAGGTAACCAACGGGAATATGGATCCAGTGATAATTATCCTTGCCGCCAGCTTCCAACAATAGGACGGTAGTTCTGGGGTCTGTCGACAACCGGTTTGCCAGCAAGCAGCCAGCCGTGCCAGCACCGACGATAATGTAGTCGAATGTTTCCATGGTTAGGAATCGCCCTTGCTGTTGTAGTCGTCGGTATCGTTGGTTTGTGTCTGGCTGCCGCCGCCAAAACTTTTCCACAGCCTATCAAACAAATTCTTGCCGCGCTGCGGCGATTGTTGCTTGAAGGAGGGCTTATTCAAAGAGTAGGCCGGCAGGCCCTTGTGCACCGCTATCATGAAATCTCGCCACAGTCGTGCCGGCACCCCGCCGCCCGTAACCCGGTTCATCGGGCTACCATTGTCGTTGCCCAGCCAGATTCCAGCGACAAGCTGCGAGGTATAACCCACGAACCAAGCGTCTTTATGATCCTGGCTGGTGCCAGTCTTTCCAGCCGCCGGCCTGCCGATCTTGGCGTTGCGGCCAGTTCCGACCTGGATCGTGTTCACCAGCATCTGGCTTAGTTCGGCTACATGCCAGGGCCGTGCCACCTGCCCTCTGCCCGAGCCATGGCGGCGGTAGAGCACATTGTCCCGGTCATCCCGGACTTCTAAAATGCCGTGGGGCAGTGCACCAAGCCCTTGGTTGGCCAGGGAGGCGTACATGGTGGTCAATTCCAGCAGGCCAACTTCTGCCGTGCCTAGGGCAATGGATGGATGAGTGGCAATGCGGGAGGTCATCCCCAACCGCCGTGCCGCGTCTACAACGAGGTCTCGGCCCACTCGTTCGGACACCTGTACGGCTACGGAGTTGGAGGAGTAGGCAAGAGCTTGGCTAAAGGTCAGCTGTCCCCGGTATTTGTTGGCATAATTCTTGGGCGACCAGCCATTCACGGTGATCGGTTTGTCATTAAAAGTTGTGTCGGGGCGTAAACCCAGTTCCAATCCGGCCAGAAAAACAACGGGCTTGAAGGCTGAACCCGGCTGTCGGCGCGCTTGGGTGGCCCGGTTGTACTGGCTTCTGCCATAATCGCGTCCCCCGACCATTGCCCGAACGGCGCCGTTGGGGGCCATGGCCAAAAGGGCGCCTTGGCCAATTTTGCGCTTGCGGGCAGGGCCTGCGAACAACTTTGCAAAAACCCGTTCGGCATGGTTCTGCATTTCACGGTCCAGCGTCGTGAGGATCACTAAATTGCGTTCCGTAGGCCCAAGATAGTCGGTCAGGCGGTCGATGATCCAATCTGAGAAGTAGTACGCTGGCTGTCCCGTGGGCCGCCTTCCCAGGCGCAGGTCGGCTGGTTTTGCTTTTGCCGCTTGGGCCGCTGCTGGTTTGATATAGCCCACATCGGCCATAAGGGTCAGGACCAGCGCCGCTCGTCTCTGTGCTGCCCTGAGGTTCCGAGTAGGCGTTAGGCGCGATGGCGCCTTCAATAGGCCGGCCAGCATAGCCGCCTCGGCCAGATTGACTTTGGCAGCAGGTTTGGAGAAATACCGGCGCGCAGCCGCATCAACTCCATAGGCACCAGCGCCAAAGTAGACTCGGTTCAGATAGAGCGTGAGGATTTGTTCTTTGGAAAAAGTAGCTTCCAGCCAAAGGGCTAGTAGGAATTCCTGCACCTTACGCTTCAAAGTACGCTGATGGGTCAGGAAGACGTTTTTGGCCAATTGCTGGCTAATTGTGCTGCCGCCCTGTACTACGCGGCCAGCGATTACATTCTTCACCATGGCTCGGGTCAAACCGATAGGATCGATCCCGTAATGGTTATAGAAGCGCCTATCCTCGGTCGCCACGACGGCGTTGGGCAGATATTTAGGTAATTGATTCAACTGTACGGGAACACCGTAGACGTCTCCGAATTCAGCGATCTTGCGGTTCTTGCGGTCCAACAGTGTCACCGACGGTTTGCGCTGGATAGCCGACAACTTATCCACTGGCGGCAGGTCATAGGCGTACCAGACAATTACGCCCAAGATTGCAATCACCCCCCAGACAATGAGCACGATAAACCAATAGATGGCGGTTGCGAGCCAACTCCGGCTCGTCTTCCCTCCGGACTTTGGCGCGGGCGCCTTGTTCACTGATTAGATGTCCAGGTTGACCACATTCAGGGCGTTGGATTGGATGAAATCCCGGCGGGGTTCCACCACGTCACCCATGAGGATGGAAAATACCTCGTCGGCGTCGTCAAGTTCCTTGACTTGCACCTGCAACAGGGTCCGGACATTGGGATCCAGGGTGGTTTCCCATAATTGTTCTGGATTCATCTCACCCAGACCTTTGTAACGCTGCACTGACAGGCCCTTTTTCCCCAGGCGCAATACATTCGCTAACAGATCTAGTGGACCCGTGATGCGCACCTCTTCGTCCCGTCGTGTTAGAGTGGCGGGGCGTTCATAAATCTCCTGTAGTTCCGTCGCCATGGCATCTAACTGCCTGGCCTCGCTGCTGCGGATCAATGTCGCATCAATGACATGGGTTTCCATTACGCCACGGGTACTACGGCGCAGGGCATAACCGCCGTCGGAAGCCGCTTCACCGGTCCAGCCTCGCTCCTCCGCTGCTTCCAACCCGTCCATACGTGAAGCTAGATACTGCGCGATATTTCCAGCTTGCTCCCCATCCGCGATGACGTCGGGCCGCAGGACCCCTAGAACGGCGGCCTGCTCTACGGTCTTTTGGTTGTAATGCCGGCCCACGGCCTCCAACAAGGCGTGGGCGCGGCGGGCGTGGTCAACCAATTCCCGCAGATCTGCGCTGCCGCGCTGGCTGCCGTCGTGCAGGTTCAGGACCACATCCCGCAGGCCTTCTTCAATCAAATAATTTCCAAGGTCACCATCATCTTTCAAATACCGCCCCGCCCCGGAATTGCCGCGCCAGACCTTATATAAGGGCGGTTGGGCAATATAGAGGTGGCCACGTTCCACGATTTCCGGCATTTGCCGGTAAAAAAAGGTCAGCAGCAAAGTCCTGATATGAGCACCGTCCACATCCGCGTCGGTCATGATGATGATTTTGTGATAGCGCAGCTTCTGGATATCAAAATCGTCCCGCCCAATTCCTGCCCCCAGGGCCGTTATCAATGTGCCGATCTCGTTCGATGACAGCATTTTATCGAACCGGGCCCTTTCCACGTTTAGGATTTTGCCGCGCAGGGGCAGCACCGCCTGGTTCTTCCGCGCCCGCCCTTGCTTTGCTGAACCGCCTGCGCTGTCACCCTCTACTAGGAACAGTTCCGATTTTACTGGATCCCTTTCCTGACAATCCGCCAGCTTGCCCGGTAGAGACGAGATATCCAGCGCGCCCTTGCGTCGGGTTAAATCCCGGGCCTTGCGTGCCGCCTCGCGCGCGATGGCTGCGTCCAAGACCTTGCTGACGATCTTCTTGGCATCAACGGGATGCTCTTCAAACCACTGTTCAAGTCTTTCCCCGATCAGGCTTTCCACAATGGGCCGCACCTCAGACGAAACCAGCTTGTCCTTGGTCTGCGAACTGAATTTAGGGTCCGGCGCCTGAATCGAAAGAATGCTGGTTAGTCCCTCGCGCGCGTCATCGCCGCTCAACGAAACCTTTTCCTTTTTCGCCAGTCCAGACGAATTGGCATAGTTGTTCATAGTCCGTGTCAAGGCTGCGCGAAAGCCAGCCAAATGAGTACCGCCGTCCCGTTGCGGAATATTGTTAGTGTAGCAAAGGACGTTCTCGTGGTAGCTGTCGTTCCATTGCAAGGC
Organism: uncultured Alphaproteobacteria bacterium; assembly: GCA_964007795.1. GTDB lineage: Bacteria > Pseudomonadota > Alphaproteobacteria. Next base: position 5,903 of record CAXGCE010000064.1, read on the forward strand.
GCAGTCTACATGAATTATTTTGCCTTCGTCGTTTGCGGCACCCCGATCGCCGCTGATGGCTATGGCGTCATGCACGGCGGATTTGTTGCGGTCGAGATATTCTACATAGGCACTGATCCCGCCCTCATACTGGAAGGTATTCTCTTTCGGTTCAATCCCTCGCTCGTCCCGCAATACCACCAAAACGCCAGAATTCAAAAATGCGAGTTCACGCAAACGGTGGATCAAAGCGCCATAATCGAATACCAAATTTGAAAACGTCTTTGCTGATGGCGAAAAGGTGACTTCAGTGCCCGTCTGATCGTTGGCCGGACCAATCGCGGCCAAAGGCTCCTGGGGCACACCATCCTTGAAGCACATGAAATGTTCTTCGCCGCTTCGCCAAATTCGCAACTCCAGACTGGACGATAAAGCATTAACAACGGAAATGCCCACGCCGTGCAGACCGCCTGAGACTTTGTAGGAGTTCTGATCGAATTTACCGCCCGAGTGCAACTCGGTCATGATCACCTGCGCGGCGGAAACGCCCTCTTCTTCGTGGATGTCCGTAGGGATGCCTCGGCCGTTATCGCTAATAGTGGCCGAGCCGTCCGGGTTCAACACCACTTGCACCTTGTCGGCGTAGCCCGCCAGAGCCTCGTCAATAGCATTGTCCACAGCCTCGTAAATCATGTGATGCAGGCCGGAGCCGTCATCTGTGTCGCCAATATACATGCCCGGCCGCTTGCGAACCGCATCCAGACCGCGCAAAACTTTTATTGAGGACGCATCGTAATCAGCATCGTCATCCAAATTTAAATCTTCAAATACCAGATCGCTCAACCCAACCTACCCTTCCAAAACCGTATGCCCGCCGTTTACCGCCACGAATTGCGCCCGATCCGCAAGGGGCGCAAACAAATCCCGGTCGGTACCGCTCAACCAGGCCTGCCCACACAGGTCCTGAATCTCTTCAAACAAGGCATCCCGGCGTTGTTGATCAAGGTGCGCGGCGACCTCATCCAACAGCAAGATTGGCGCCGCCCCTCGTCGCCGAGCCTCAGCTCGCGCGTTAGCCAGGATAATTGATATCAACAGGGCTTTCTGTTCACCGGTAGAACATTGTGCAGCCGGTTGATTTTTTCCGGCATGGATTACGACAAGATCAGAACGATGCGGCCCTTCGCCCGTGCTTCTCGCCTCGCAATCGCGGCGCCGGTTATCTGCTAGCATGACGGCAAATCGGCTCTCCACCTCTACTGCCGGCAGCACGTCTAGCCACGATTCCAGGCGTCCTTCAACGGCTAATTCCGGCCTGGGAAATCGACCGGGCGCCTCCACCAGAAATTGTTGCAGGCGAGCCAATGCCTCTTTCCGGGCAGCGGCGACAGCCACGCCATCTGCCGCCATGCGCACCTCCAGGGCTGACAGCCAGGCCGGGTCACAGCTACCGTCGCGCTGCAATTTCGACCGCTCCCTAAGGTTGCGTTCGTAAGCGCCGACGCGGCGGCTATGATTCGGATCTAGGCCCAGGACCAGGCGATCTAAAAACCGCCGTCGGGAAGATGGCCCTTCCAGAAATAGACGGTCCATCTGTGGTGTTAACCATTGGACGCCGACCAATTGCGATAGGCTGGCGGGTTGTGCCGAGGCGCCGTCGTGACGCGCGAGGCGGCAGTCCTTTCCCTTATTGGTCTTGCCAAGATAGCTACTAATCTTAACGGGACCGCCAGGTCCAGATATCGTCGCCGCTACGGCCCAGCCTCCATTCGGGTCGTCAACGGTATCCGCCTTTTGCACCTCCCGAAGACGAGCCCGGCGCAGACCACGACCTGGGGACAGGAAGGATATGGCCTCCATCAAATTGGTCTTGCCGGTGCCGTTGGAGCCACTTAGAATCACGATGGAGGCCGAAAGGTCTAAAGAAAGCCGGGCATAGTTGCGAAAATTGTTCAGGCGCAAACGGCTCACGGAGCAGGGTGCGGCCACGTCACCATGGCGGAGGGCATGTTCCTGCGCAAACAGCAAAATAGGCCTCTCAAGCCCGCATGGGCGTTAGGATGTGGAGCGCGCCCTGGTCCGCAGTATTCCGGATGATGGTAAGCGCAGGGCTAGCGGAAAGATCGAAACGAATATTCCACATTTGACCTAAGGCACACAAAACGACCGATC